>JAGUYQ010000343.1 GCA_020061285.1 Betaproteobacteria bacterium | reverse complement strand
GCCCCCGCCCTGATGATCGCCTGCGGTCTGGCCATGCGGAGGTTCGACCAGTCATGATCCGCATAAATCTATTACCCCACCGCGAGTTGAAGCGGGCCGCCCTCAAGCGGCAATTCACCGTCTTGGCGGGGGGCACCGCCATCATAGGCGCCCTGATGGTTCTGCTGGTGCACACCGCCATCAGCTCGCGCATCGACGCGCAAATGGGGCGAAATAATTTCCTGAAGACCGAAACCGCCAAGCTGGACAAGCAAATCGACGAAATCAAAAAGCTCAAGGAGCAGATTCAGGAACTGCTGGCGAGAAAACAGGTGGTGGAAGGGCTGCAAAGCAACCGCAGCATCGAGGTCCACCTCCTGGATCAACTGGTCCGCATCTTGCCCGAGGGCGTTTACCTTTCCTCCGTCAAGCAGCAGGGCAACGGCATCACCCTGACCGGCTACGCCCAGTCCAATGCCCGCGTGTCCACCCTGATGCGCAACATCGAAACGTCCGTCTGGCTGCAATCGCCCCAACTCATCGTAATCAAGGCGGCGACGGTCAACAACCTGCGGGCCAGCGAATTCGTCATGACCGTGAAACTGGTTCCGCCGGCGCCGCCGAGCGCGCCCGAACCCCAAAAGGGTGTCAAGCGATGAACGTGAACGATATCCTCGCCGAACTCAAGGGCTTCGATCTCCAGCAACTGGATCCGAACGACCCCGGAAGCTGGCCCACAGCCGCCAAGGCGGTGGCGCTGGCATTGCTGTTTTCCCTTATCCTGGGCCTCGGTTATTTCCTCGACTGGAGCGAGCAGATGGACACCCTCAATACCGCCCAGGCGGAAGAGGCGAAACTGCGCCAGACCTTTCTCGACAAGAAAAAACAGGCCATCAACCTGGACACCTACAAACAACAACTCAAGGACATCAACCAATCCTTCGGCACCCTCCTGCGGCAATTGCCCAACAAATCGGAAATGGACGCCCTGATTACCGACATCAACCAGGCCGGGGTGGGTCGCGGCCTGGAGTTCGTGTTGTTCAAGCCGGGCAACGAGACCCTGTCCGAGTTTTACGCCGAGCAACCGATCGCCATCCAGGTCACCGGCAGCTACCATGACTTCGGCGCCTTTGCCAGCGACGTGGCCCAATTGCCGCGCATCGTCACCCTCAACAACATCAGTATCGCCCCGGACAAGGGCGGCTCCCTCGGCATGACCGCCATCGCGAAAACCTTCCGCTACCTGAGCGACGACGAAATCGCGGCACGGAAAAAAGCGGACCAGGCCAAGGCCGCCAAGGGGGGCAAAAAGTGAAGAAATTCCTGCCCCTCCTCCTCTGCCTGGGGCTGGCCGCCTGCGGCGACCAGAACGACGACCTGAGGCAATTCGTCAAGGACGCCGGCAAAGACCTGAAGGGCAAGGTGGCGCCGTTGCCCGAGGTCAAGCCCTACACCCCCTTCAGCTACGACGCCTTCGAAATCCCGGACCCCTTCAAACCGCGCAAACTCAAACCCTCCGGCAAGGGGGGGGGCTTGCAGCCCGACATGGACCGGCCGCGGGAACTGCTGGAAAACTTTCCCCTGGAAAACCTAAAAATGGTGGGCTCCCTGGAGCAAAAAGACCCCGCCAAGAAAACCTCCGTCTTTTATGGCCTGATCAA
This sequence comes from Betaproteobacteria bacterium, assembly GCA_020061285.1. Next base: position 3,315 of record JAGUYQ010000343.1, on the reverse strand, counting down.
GACACCGGACAACAACATCTACCGGGTCAAAAACGGCAACTATCTCGGGCAGAACTACGGCAAGATCGTGTCCATCACCGAGACCGAAATCACTCTTAAAGAAACCGTGGAAGACGCCGGCGGTAACTGGACCGAACGGGAAACCAGCATGGCGCTGCAGGAACAGTAGGAGCAAAACATGAAAACGCAAGCCCATTCCTTTTCATCCCCTTCGTGGGTCTTCGCTGCGCTGCTTTGCGTCCTTTCCGCCGCCCTTGCCGCCAGCATTCCCTCCGCCGCGGCTGAACCCGCTCCGGCCTCAGCCCTGGCCGACAACGCCATCGAAAGCGTGGACTATTCTTCCGCCCCCGACGGCAAGCTGATCATCAAGGTCGGCCTCAAGCAGCCTCTCCAGGCGCCCCCCGCCGGCTTCGTCGTCAACAATCCGCCCCGCATCGCCCTGGATTTTCCCAATACCGCCAACAAGCTGGGGAAAAGCACCGTCAGCGCCGACGAAGGCGTGCTGCGCAGCGTCAATATCGTCCAGGCCGGCAACCGTACCCGCATGGTGATCAACCTCAGCCGGCCCGCCGCCTACGACACCCGGCTGGAGGGCAGGAACCTCCTCCTCACGCTGCAAAGCCCGGAAGGGGTGCAGACCACCACCAATGTCACCACCCGCTTCGCCGAGGCCGCCCCCAGCGCGCAACAACACAGCGTACGGGACGTGGATTTCCGCCGCGGCGCCCACAACGAGGGCCGCATCATCGCCGATCTGTCCGACACCGCCGTGGGCATCGACATCCGCAAGCGGGGCAAGGACCTGGTGGTGGACATCGGCAACACCAGCCTGCCGCGCAACCTGGAACGCAAGCTGGACGTGACGGACTTCGGCACCCCGGTCCAGTTCGTCGATACCGCCCGCAACGGCGACAATGTGCGGATGGTGATCACCCCCAAGGGCAACTGGGAATATTCCGCCTACCAGACCGACCGCCAGTTCATCGTCGAGGTCAAGGCCGCGGACGATACCGGCAAACCCGCCCTCGGCGAGGGTAAGGGCTATACGGGGGACAAGCTGTCCCTCAATTTCCAGAACGTCGAGGTGCGGGCTGTCTTGCAGGTGATCGCCGATTTCACCGGCCTCAACATCGTCACCAGCGACTCCGTGGGCGGCAGCCTGACCCTGCGCCTCAAGGACGTCCCCTGGGACCAGGCCCTGGCCATCATCCTGCAAAGCAAGGGCCTGGACATGCGGCGCTCCGGCAACGTAATCTGGATCGCCCCCCGGGACGAACTCGCCACCAAGGAAAAACTCGCCCTGGAATCGAAGCAGCAGATTTCCGAACTGGAACCGGTGCAGACCGAACGCTTCCAGATGAAGTACCAGAAGGCGGCGGACGTGCAGAAGATTCTCAGCGACCCCAACCAGAAAATCCTCTCCAAGCGGGGCAGCGTGGTGGTGGACGCCCGGACCAACTCCCTCTTCGTCCAGGACACCCCGAGCAAGCTGGAGGATATCCGCCGCCTGGTGGATCAGATCGACATCCCGGTGAAACAGGTGCTGATCGATGCCCGCATCGTCGAGGCGCGGGACGATTTTTCCAAGAATATCGGTGCGCGGCTGGGGGTGCATGACATGACTAGCCGCCCAGACCCGAACAGTGGGCAGAGCAACCTTCGTGTCAACGTTAGCGGCACGCAGGACATCACCGGCTACTGGACCGGTCAGTACGGCACGCCGATTCCCAAGTATCCGCAAACCTATTCCGTCAACCTGCCTGCCAGTGGTATCGGCGGCTTCAACCCCGGCAGCATCGCGCTCTCCATCTTCCACGCCAACAGCAGCCGCTTCCTCAACCTTGAGCTGTCGGCCCTGGAAGCCGACGGCGGCGGCAAGGTAATCTCCAACCCCCGCGTGGTCACCGCCGACCAAGTAGAGGCCACCATCGAACAGGGCACGGAAGTCCCCTACCAGCAAGCCACCAGCAGCGGCGCCACCAGCGTGTCCTTCAAGAAGGCCACCCTGAGCCTGAAGGTGAAACCCCAGATCACCCCGGACGACAACATCATCATGGACCTCAAGGTCAACAAGGACAGCGTCGGCACCAACACCACCGCCGGGCCTTCCATCGACACCAAGCAGGTAGCCACCCAGGTCCTGGTGGAGAACGGCGGCACGGTGGTCATCGGCGGCATCTACACCCAGGACAAGCGCGACACCACGACCAAGGTGCCCGTTCTGGGCGACATCCCGGTGGTGGGCTTCCTGTTCAAGAACCGCACCTCCTGGGACAACAAGACCGAACTGCTGATTTTCGTCACTCCCAAGATCGTCAGGGACGGCTTCAATATCCAGTAAAACCCCCGTCGAAACAAACGCCGCGTTCCTTGAGCGCGGCGTTTTCCGTTACAATGCCGTTCATGAAAGGAAGCGTGACCGGCAACATATTCCTGGTGGGGCTGATGGGCGCCGGCAAGACGACCATCGGCAAGCAACTCGCCAAATCCCAGGGCAAGACCTTTCTCGATTCCGACCATGAAATCGAGTCGCGTACCGGCGTCGGCATCCCCACCATTTTCGAACTGGAGGGCGAAAGCGGTTTCCGGGCACGGGAACAGGCGATGATCGAGGAGCTCACCTTGCGGCAGGACATCGTGTTGGCCACCGGCGGCGGCGCCGTGCTGAACGGACAGAACCGTTCCAACCTGCAATCCCGCGGCGTGGTGGTGTATCTGCGGGCGGCCATTGCCGACCTTCTCGCCCGCACCCGGCACGACAAGAACCGGCCCCTATTGCAAACCGCCGACCCGCAAAAAAAACTGGAAGAGCTATTCGCCCAGCGCGACCCCCTTTACCGGGAAATCGCCGACATCGTCATCGACACCGGCCAGCAAAGCGTGCCCCAACTGGTGCGCCACCTGGAAAAGAAACTACAAGACCTGAGCCCCGCCCATGCAAACCCTGACCGTTAACCTCGGCGACCGCAGCTACCCGATACACATCGGCGCCGGCCTGCTGGAGCAGCCTCAGCTTATTCTGAACCACCTGCCCATCAAGCAGGCGGCCATCGTCACCAACACCACCGTGGCCCCCCTCTATTTGGAGCGGTTTGCCGCCGGCCTGGAGCGCAACGGCGTTGCCGTCACCCCCGTCATCCTGCCCGACGGCGAGGAATACAAGACCTGGGAAACCCTCAACCGCATTTTCGACGCCCTGCTGGAAAACCGCGCCGAGCGAAAAACCACTCTCATCGCCCTCGGTGGCGGGGTCATCGGCGACCTCACCGGCTTCGCCGCCGCCTGCTACCAGCGCGGCGTGCCCTTCATCCAGGT
>JAGUYQ010000257.1 GCA_020061285.1 Betaproteobacteria bacterium | reverse complement strand
GCGGAAACTGTCCCACCGCACCCGCCGCGACAACATCCTCTTCGACGGCATGAGCCGCGTCTCCCATGTCACCGACGCCACCGACTGGCGGGTGGAATACCCCTTCGTGGTCGTCACCCCCGACGCGGAAAAAGAAGTGGCGGGCATCGTCGCCACCTGCATCGAGATGGGGCTGACCCTCATTCCCCGTGGCGGCGGCACCGGCTATACCGGCGGCGCCATCCCCCTGGACCGGCAATCGGCGGTCATCAACACCGAGAAGCTGGACCGGCACCACGGCGTGGAGCTGGTCACCCTGCCCGGCGTGGATCACCCCGTCCCCACCATCCACTGCGGCGCCGGGGTGGTCACCCGGCGCGTGATGGAAGCCGCCGAGGAGGCGGGCTACGTTTTCGCCGTGGACCCCACCTCGGCGGACGCCTCCTGCATCGGCGGCAACGTCGCCATGAACGCCGGCGGCAAGAAGGCCGTGCTGTGGGGCACCGCCCTCGACAACCTGGCCTCCTGGCGCATGGTGACGCCGGATGCCGACTGGCTGGAAGTGGAGCGCCTGGACCACAACCTGTGCAAGATTCACGACGTGGACATGGCCCGCTTCCGCATCACCCGCTACAAACGGGACGGCAAGCGGGTGAAGGACTCGCCGGAAATCCTCGAAATCCCCGGCAGCCGCTTCCGCAAGGCGGGGCTGGGCAAGGACGTGACCGACAAATTCCTCGCCGGCCTGCCTGGCATCCAGAAGGAGGGCTGCGACGGCATCATCACCTCGGCCCGCTTCATCGTCCACCGCATGCCCGCCCACACCCGCACCGTGTGCCTGGAATTCTTCGGCAACGTGGCCGAGGCGGTGCCCGCCATCGTGGAAATCAAGAACTACCTGGACCACCACCCCGCCGCCCAGCTTGCCGGCCTGGAGCACATGGACGAGCGCTACCTGAAGGCGGTGGGCTACGCCACCAAGGCCCGGCGCGCGGAGCGGCCGAAAATGGTGCTGGTGGCGGACGTGGTGTCCGACGACGAAGCCGCCGCCGGGGAGGCCGCCTCCCACGTGGTGCGCCTCGCCAACGCCCGCCGCGGCGAGGGCTTCATCGCCGTCAGCGCCGAGACGCGGAAGAAATTCTGGGCCGACCGCGCCCGCACCGCCGCCATCGCCGCCCACACCAACGCCTTCAAGATCAACGAGGACGTGGTGATTCCCCTGGAGCGCCTGGGGGACTACTCCGACGGCATCGAGCGCATCAACATCGAGTTGTCCATCAAGAACAAGCTCAAGCTGCTGGACGCCCTGGAGGAGTTTCTCGGCGGCGACCTGCCCCTGACCAAGAACGAAGAGGATGTCCTCCCCGACCAGGAACTGCTGGCCTCGCGGCGGGAGTTGGCCCTGAAGCTGGTGCTGGAAACCCGCGTGCGTTGGAAAGCCTGGCTGGAAGGCCTGGACGCCCCCCACAACGACGCCACCGTGTTCCGCTCCCTCCAGAACCATTCCCTGCGGGTGTCGTGGAAGGCCGAGGTGCGCCGCTCCCTCCACGACATCTTCTCCGGCCGGGAATACCAGCCCATCCTGGATCGCTGCGACGCCATCCACCAGCAGGTGCTGAAAAGCCGGGTCTTCGTCGCCCTGCACATGCACGCCGGCGACGGCAACGTCCACACCAACATCCCGGTCAATTCCGACGACTACGCCATGCTCCAGGAGGCCAACGACGCCGTGGAGCGCATCATGCACCTGGCCCAGGAACTGGGCGGGGTCATCTCCGGCGAGCACGGCATCGGCCTGACCAAGCTGGAGTTCCTCCAGCCGGAGCACCTGGCCGATTTCGTCGCCTACAAGGGCCGCGTCGATCCCCTGGGCCACTTCAACCGGGGCAAGCTGCTGCCCGGCGCCGACCTGCGCAACGCCTACACGCCATCCTTCAGCCTGCTGGAGACGGAAAGCCTGATCATGGAGCAGTCCGAGATCGGCGGCATCGCCGACATGATCAAGGACTGCCTGCGCTGCGGCAAATGCAAGCCCGTGTGCAGCACCCACGTGCCCAGGGCCAACCTGCTCTACAGCCCGCGCAACAAGATTCTCGCCACCTCCCTGCTGATCGAGGCCTTCCTCTACGAGGAGCAGACCCGGCGCGGCGTGTCCCTCAAGCACTTCGACGAATTCGGCGACGTGGGCGAGCATTGCTCCGTCTGCCACCGCTGCCTGAAGCCCTGCCCGGTGGACATCGACTTCGGCGACGTTTCCGTCGTCATGCGCAACTTCCTGCGCAAGCAGGGCAAGAAAAAGTTCAACCCCGGCACCGCCGCCGCCATGGCCTTCCTCGGCGCCACCGATCCCCGCGCCGTCAAGGCCATCCGCACCGGCATGATCGAGTGGGGCTACAAGGCCCAGCGCCTGGGCTACCAGTTCGCCAAGCGCATGGGGCTGCTGAAGTCCGTCCAGCACCCCCACCTCACCGTGGGCAAGCCGCCGGTGAAGGAACAGGTGATCCAGTGGCTGGGCAAGCCCATGCCCCCTCACATGCCGAGCAAGACCAGCCGCGCCCTGCTGGGCATCGAGGACAAGACCCTGATCCCGGTGTTGCGGGACCCGAACAAGGCCGGCGACGACGCCGACGCCGTGTTCTACTTCCCCGGCTGCGGCTCCGAGCGCCTCTTCAGCCAAGTGGGCCTCGCCACCCAGGCCATGCTGTTCCACGCCGGGGCCGTCACCGTGCTGCCCCCCGGCTACCTGTGCTGCGGCTACCCGCAGACCTCGGCGGGCTACGAAGACCAGGGCCAGGAAATCACCACCGCCAACCGGGTGCTGTTCCACCGTGTCGCCAACACCCTCAACTACCTGGACATCAAGACGGTGATCGTGTCCTGCGGCACCTGCATGGACCAGTTGCTGAAATACCAGTTCGACAAGATATTCCCCGGCTGCCGCCTGCTGGACATCCACGAGTATTTGATGGAGAAGGGCTACAAGCTGGACGACGTGGGCGGGAAACATTACCTCTACCACGACCCCTGCCACACCCCCATGAAGACCCACACCCCCATCAAGGTGGTGAACCAGTTGATGGGCGCCGAGGTCAAGCTCAACGACCGCTGCTGTGGCGAGGCCGGCACCCTGGCCGTATCCCGCCCCGACGTGGCGACCCAGTTGCGCTTCCGCAAACTGGAGGAAATCCGCCACGACCTGGGGGACAACGCCAAGCACAAGGAAGCCAAGATACTCACCTCCTGCCCCTCCTGCCTCCAGGGCCTGTGGCGCTACCAGGACGACACCGGCATGGAAGCCGACTACGTGGTGGTGGAAATGGCCAAGCGGATGCTGGGGGAAGACTGGATGGAGAAGTACGTGGCGAAGGTAAACGAGGGTGGGATTGAGCGGGTGTTGCTCTAACCTCTAATTCCCTCCCCTCGCAGAAGGAGGGCGGGGGAGAGGGTGCGCTGCTCACTCGGTAGCGACAAACGGATTGGTGATCGTCAACTTCCCCTCCACCACCTGCCCGTGCTGCAAGTCCTCGGAATATGAGGCTACCCCAGAATTTCGAACCGATTTGAATTAGAAAATCCGGCACAATTTTCATGATGAAGAAAGGAGATTGTGCTGTGAAGAAATCGAGATATACCGAGGAACAGATTGCGTTTGCACTCAAGCAAGCGGAAGTGGGGACGCCGGTTGAGGCGGTTTGCCGGAAGATGGGCATCTCGGATGCCACCTTCTACAACTGGCGCAAGAAGTACGGGGGGCTGGGGCCCTCGGAGTTAAGGCGGCTCAAGCAGCTAGAGGAGGAGAACGCCAAACTCAAGCGTCTGGTGGCTGATCTCTCCTTAGCAAAGCCATGCTCCAGGATGTTTTATTCCGAAAGCTTTGAAGCCTTCCCGCAAACGCAGCTTGGTGGCCGACCTGATGCAGGCGCCAGCTTGCGTCAAGCATGCGCAGTGATGAAGTTGTCGCGGTCCGTGTATCTCTATCGCTCCAAGGCGCGGGACGCAACGGCCCTCATCATGCGCATCAAGGAGATTGCCGCCACACGTGTGCATTACGGCTATCGTCGCGTACACGTACTACTTCGGCGGGAAGGCTGGAAGGATAACCACAAGCGGGTTTATCGGCTCTATCGAGCAGAAGGACTGTCGCTGCGGCATAAACGCCCCAGGAGGAATAAGTCGGCGAGGCTGCGCCAGCCGAAACGGCTGGTCAGTGCAATCAACGAAATCTGGCGCATGGATTTCGTATCCGATGCGCTCTTCGATGGTCGGCGACTCCGTGCGCTGACGGTGGTCGATAACTACACGCGGGAATGCCTGGCCATTGATGTTGGCCAGAGCTTAAAAGGCGAAGACGTCGTCCGTTCTCTGGAACGGATTACGGCAAACCGTGGCCGGCCAGGCACCATCAAAGTGGACAATGGCTCAGAATTCATATCCAAAGCGATGGATCGCTGGGCCTATGAGAACGGGGTTGAACTGGACTTCTCGCGCCCTGGCAGGCCGACCGACAATGCCAAAGTAGAATCCTTCAATGGCCGGTTGCGGGAGGAATGCCTGAATGCGCACGGGTTCTTGTCACTGGAAGACGCGCAGGGCAAGATGAGGCATGGCGGCGCTACTATAACGAGGCTCGCTCCCATTCTGCGCTGGACTGGAGACACCCGCTGAGTTTGCCCGTCAGTGCAGGGATACGTCCGAATTGCCAGGGTTAACGAAGCCGGAAATTTCTACTTTAGAACGGTACTAAAACGGGTGTAGCCTCAGCCCATGTGGCCATTGACGACCATTCTCGGGTGGGCTTCGTGCAGATGCATACCGATGAACGGAAGACCTCGGCCATCGCCTTCCTCAAGGCCGCGGTC
>JAGUYQ010000024.1 GCA_020061285.1 Betaproteobacteria bacterium | reverse complement strand
CTTGACCGTCAGTTTCTTGAAAACGCTCGGGCCGGGAAGGGATTTGCCGGCGTTGAGCTCCTTGTACAGCGCTTCCGCCGCCGCTATCTGCTCACGGCTGACAGGACTGCGCACCGACATGTATTCGACGATTTCGCCGTTCTTCCTGACAGGCACGACAAAAGCTTCGACCCAATAGTGGTCGCCGTTCTTGCAGCGGTTCTTGACGATGCCGCGCCAGGGCTGGCCCTGCTTGACGGTTTCCCACAGCCAGGCGAAGGCCGCCGCCGGCATGTCGGGATGGCGCACGATGTTGTGGTTTCTTCCGAGCAGTTCTTCGCAAGTGAAACCGCTCATTTCCACGAAAGCGTCGTTGGCGTAGGTAACGATGCCCTTGAGATCGGTTTTCGATACGATGGTGCCGTGCTCAAACAGGCGCTCTTTGCCCGTTACCGGCAGATTGATTTTCATACCGTCTACCTCCTTGTTCTCTTTGTGGGTTTTTACATCGCGCCCAGCCGGGTCTAAACGACACCATATCGGGCAAAAAGAAGCTCCAGTTTTATGAGCCCAATATACCCCTATTCCTTTTCAGGGTAAAGGAACGGGGAAAAAATATGCTTATTAGTCAGCACGATAAGTAGTTTACCGGATGGCGCTACGTAAGGTTTTCGAATACGGAAAGGAAAAGGGTGCCGCTTCCATCCGACGGGGAATAATCGACATAGGCACGGACAGGGAATTGCTTGCCCGAAGAAAACCGGGCGTCCAGGGAAATGATCTTCAGATGGCCCAGGTCTTTGATGGAGTGGAGGATTTGCACGGCGGACAAGCCGAAAAGGTCCACGATATTCATGGCCTGCAAGCCCTTGGAGGTATAGCCGCAAAAACGGCTCGACGTCAGGCTGGCCAAAAGGATACCGCCGCCGTGGACATCCACCAGCAGGTTGGCCAAGCAATAATCCGCATCCCTTGCCGCCTCACCCATACCTGTGCCCTCGTTCAAGCCGCCGGACAACCGTTATGAAAAAAAGTGGGCGCACGAGGCGCCCAAATTCCACTTTTGGAGGATGGAAATCTGCTAAACGGACTGCCTCGACCTGCTTTATTCGGGGCACTCCATGATTAGCATTAGATCAGAAATGACGGCGGAATAAGATCGGCGGAAGGAGGATACCCGCCTAGGCGAACACCTGAAAGGATGCCTAGGGGTTTCCCCTAGCGCCTGGCAATGGACGGTTTTCTAAATCCGGGCAATCACTCGCCCTGTTCCACCAACTGGATGGCATAGCGCACCAGTTCGGCGGCGTTTTTCAGGCTCAGTTTTTCCTTGATGTTGGCGCGGTGGGCTTCCACGGTCTTGACGCTGCGATGGAGATCGCGGGCGATTTCCCCGGTGGACAGGCCGCGGCCGATCAGGCGCAGCACTTCCAGCTCCCGGTCGGAAAGGGTCGCCAGGGGCGTCTCCGCCGGCTCCCCCCGGTTATCCACCAGGCGTTGCAGCATGCGGGTCTGCATATGGTCGCTGACGTAAATCCCGCCGCGCAGAATCTGGCGCACGGCGGTAAGTATCTTTTCCGTCGCTTCCTGCTTCATGATATAGCCCCGCGCCCCGGCACGGAGCGCGCGCTCCGCGTAAAGGGATTCGTCGTGCATGGACATGACGAGCATGGGCATGTCGGGGAAACGCAAGCGCACCGCCTTGATCAGCTCCAGCCCGGACATGCCCTCCAGGGAAAGGTCCACCACCATCAGGTCGGCGCAGGACCCCTGGCTTCTGGTCAGGCTCGCCAAGGCCTCCTCTCCCGAGCCGGCCTCGCAAGTCGCCTGCATATCGGACTGCTGGTCGAACAGCAGCGCGATGCCCTGGCGGACGATGGGATGATCGTCCACGATCATGATCTTGATCGTCTCCCCCGGCATCTGGCTGGTCATATTTCTTGGCCCTTGTCAGACATTCCATCTTCCTCCAGTTCGCTGTCCCGCTTGCTCCCGCCTTGTGGATGGCGGCATACAAGCATGATGCCCATCAGGTTCGCCCGGCTGTTCTTGGCGGCGGCCCACCACGTCCCAAGCAATACGGCGCGGGTTTATGGCAGCGGTATTATCGTACACCAACGCCGGGTTCTTGAATTGAAACATGCAAGGGAGAAAAAGACGGAACACCCGGCCGCGCCCCCGCTTGAACCGGATCGGGGCTTCCGTCCGGGCGCAGGCTGCCTCCCGCGGGTGGCAGCTTAGTGGGGAGTTACCCAGTCCTCGGCCAGGTTGGCGTCTTCGAACACCTGGATTTCGCTGTCCAGGAAAGCCTTGGATAGCCACGCGGCCCAGTTCATCCAGCGGCTGCCGGTGACCACCGCGATACGGCCGAAATCGTTGCCGTGCTCGTGGCCGAACTTGATGTCTTCCCAGGCCACATCGAGGGTGAAACGGGTCATGTCGTTGATATCGAACAGCAGATTGGGTTTGCGCTCCCCCTTTGGCAGGTTCAGCACAGCCTGTTCGAACTCCTTGTAATCCGCCAGGGTGAACTCGCCGAAAACGGCGGCGATTATCAGGTTGTCTTTATGTTCTACGGTGATCATTTTTTGTTCCTCTAGAGAATGCGTGGCGGGCTGAAAATACTATAGGCGACTTCATTCCGCGCGGCAAACGGTAGTCCGCTCAAGCCCGCGACACGGGCGGGGGGGCGAAGCGCACGCCGATGACGCCGGCGACG
>JAGUYQ010000048.1 GCA_020061285.1 Betaproteobacteria bacterium | reverse complement strand
TGAGCGGTTTTATCGGTTCCGGCGGGGCTTTCGTGCTGACCCCCGCGATGATGAGCATGGGGGTGCCGGGAATCGTGGCCGTGGCCTCCAACATGTGCCATAAATTTCCCAAGGCGCTAGTGGGGGCCATCAAGCGGGCCAAGTACGGCCAAGTGGACTTGAAGCTGGGGCTGTTCATGGGGGCGTCGGCGGAAGCCGGCGTATTGGTGGGGGCCCACTTCCAGGAGTACATCAAGAATGCCTTCGGGGATGCGGGCTCCAATCTTTACGTCAGCTTCGCTTTCGTTATCGTGTTGGCCATCGTTGGCGGTTATGTGCTGCGGGACGCCTGGAAGATTTATAAGTCCGGCAATACCCACGAGGAGGAAAAGGCGGGCAAGCTGGCCCTGTGGGTGCAGTCGATCCATATTCCCGGCACTATGGTGTATTTCAAGAGCATCAAAGCGCGGGTGTCGTTCCTGGTGACCATTCCCATCGGCTTCGCCACGGGGATGCTGGCCGCCACTATTGCGGTGGGGGGGTTCATCGGTGTGCCGTCCATGATGTACGTCCTGGGGGCGCCGTCCCTGATGGCCTCCGCCACTGAGTTGGTCATCGCCTTTGTCATGGGCCTGGGAGGCACCATCAAATACGCCTGGGGGGGGTTCGTGGACATCCGCCTGGCGATGATCATCCTGGCGGGGTCCCTGTTCGGCATCCAATTGGGCGCCATTGGCACCACTTACGTGAAACCCTACATGATCAAGGTGGTGATGGGGGTCATCATGGTGATGGTGCTGTTTTCGCGGGGCTTCGTTATTCCGGTCTATTTGTCGCAACTGGGCCTGATCGACCCCCTGGCCGATATTACCATGAGGGTACTGAAAAACATCAGCTTCACCATCATGGCGGCAGCGTTGGTTGTGGGGGCGGGGATTGTGTTGCGTGCCTTGTGGCAGGGCATGCATGAGCACCGCCGGCAGCACGCGATCCTGCAAGAGGCCGTTGCGACGGATTGATTGAGTTTTGAGTGGTGGCTTGAGGACGGCGAGAGCCGTCCTTTTTTATTTCATCGTCTTTGCAGGCAGCTCAAATAAACCGCGGCGTCGGGTGCGGTTCCATGGAGCTGGGCCTGCCAGAGGGTTTCCGCCAGGCATTCCATGAGGTGATGCTGTGCGGCCATGGCGTCGCCTTCCCGCGCCAGCAGGCGGTGGTAGTGGCCGAGGATGCCAGCGGGCTGGTCGATGGATAGCTGTTCCTCCACCGCCAGATGCAGTTGCAGGTGGAGAAAAGGATTGGTCTCGCCGTTTTCGGGTAGAAAGTCCTGGTCCAGGTAGCGGTCGGGATTTGCCAGGATGGCATGGTATTCGGGGTGGCAGAGAACCAAGTCCACCGCCATCCCTTCCAGAGGGGTCAGGGGGCGGTTGGACTGGTGTTTTTCCCAAGCGTCGAAGAAGAAGCGCCGTGCCTGGTCGCGGGAAGGGTTAAACATGGAACAGCCCAAGCACGGTGGAATACTGGAACAACTCGTTGCCCCGGTTGAAGGGGGCGATCTCGCCGTTGCCGTAGAAGCCGATGAAGGGCATGTCGGGGTACTCCTTTTTCAGCGTTTCCAGGTCCCGGTCAACGCCGCCGTAAAAATAGGGGCTGCGGCCCATGCAGGGAAAAACCAGGGCGAAATCCGGTTCTCTTTCCAGGCGCGGGCCCAATTGGGATAGCATCAGGCGCATGTCCCGCTCGGCGGCGGAAGGTTCGCGCAGCGCCCAGAACAGGCTTTGGCCTTCCTCGGGATAAACCGACAGGGTAACCGAGCCGTCGTCGTTGGCGGATACGATGGGGACCAAGCGATAGCGCCCTTCGCCGATGGCCGTGGCCGATTCGTCGAGGGTGATGCCGGCCATCAGCAGATGGAGCGGTATCCGCGTGCGGGTGGACATCTCCGGCGGCAGGCACAACTCCAGGGACGCCAGGGCGGATTGACCCTCCAGAGCCAGGACGTCGTTGTTTCGCAATTCGGTCACGCGTTTGGGGGGGCACAAGGGTAGCGCCCCTTGGGAGATGCCCACGGCGCCTTGGGCGCCACGGAGGCAGGTTTCGCTGCGTCCTTTTTCCGTCAGCTTGCCGCCGCTCCACACCTTGTAGGGTCCCTGGCCGCTGGCGTCGCCGGAAATCCCGCCGAAGCGGTGTCCCGGCTGCATCAGCCAAGCGGCGTTGAGGCAGTTGGGGGAGGCCAAGCTCAAAATCAGGTCGTCCTCCGCGGCTTCACGCACCGTCTCGAGCCGGATACCGTCGCCGAACACCATGGCGGCGGCGGCGGGAGAGTCCAGCACCCAGTCGTTTTCGGTAAAGATGCCCGCGGCGGTACAGCCGACGATCTGGGTGCATGCCGCCGCTTTTGCCGCGGCCAGAAGGGCGGGCTGGGGGGCGGCGGCAAAATCGGCGGAGAGAAACAGCAGTATGCTGCTGACGTGGTCGAGGGCGGCACGCTCCATGGCTTCGTTAACCGCCAGGGTGACGAGATCGGCGGTGGCGTCGGGGCCGGCGGATAATCCGGTGGCGATAGGCATTCAGAGCGCGGCCTTGGCCGGGTATTCGCACAAATCGTTAATCGGGCAGCGCCAGCATTCGGGCTTGCGGGCCTTGCACACATAGCGGCCATGCAGGATCAGCCAATGATGGGCATCCTGGCGGAATTCGGCGGGCACGGCCTTGAGCAGCTTTTTTTCCACTTCCAGCACCGTTTTGCCGGGGGCTAATTTGGTCCGGTTGGCGACGCGGAAGATGTGGGTGTCCACCGCGATGGTGGGGTGGCCGAACGCCGTATTGAGCACCACGTTGGCCGTTTTTCGTCCCACACCGGGCAGGTTTTCCAGGGCTTCGCGGTCTTCGGGCACTTGGCCGCCGTGCTGGCGCAGGAGAATGTCGCAGGTGGCGAGGATGTGTTTGGCCTTGCTGCGGTAGAGGCCGATGGTCTTGATGTGGTCCTCCAATCCTGCTTGGCCGAGGGCGAGGATTTTATCCGGCGTGTTCGCCAGGGGGAACAGTTTTGCCGTGGCCAGGTTGACGCCTTTGTCGGTGGCCTGGGCGGAAAGAATCACGGCTACCAGCAATTCGAAGGGCGTGCGGTATTGGAGTTCGGTGGTGGGATGAGGGTTTGCAGCCGCTAAACGGAGGAATATCTCGCGGCGTTTGTGCGCGTTCATTGGGCTGCATTATGCCAGATGTTGGTGTGTCATGGGCGGGTGCCCCGCCGCCCCCGGGCAGAAAAACCCTGGCCGCCCCGCCAGGATTTTTCACATGCCCGGCGCTCAGGAAGCCTGATGGGCGGCAGGCGTGCAGCCCACCGCAATCGCCTGCTGCTTGCGGTTGCTGCGTTCATCCAGCCAATTCTTGCCGGCGATCATCAAGCCGAGACCAAAGAAGGCGCCCGGGGGCAGAATGGCGAGCAGGAAGCCGGGGTAGTCGGCGGGCGCGAAATGGATAACCCAGGACTTGGCGCTTTCGCCAAAGGCGAGGTCGATGCCGCTGAGCAGCGTGCCCTTGCCGAAGATTTCCCGCAGGGCGCCCAGACCCCCCAGGGTGAGAGCCAGCCCCAGGCCCACCATCAGCCCGTCCACCACCGACGGCATGACGGTATTCTTGGAGGCAAAGGTCTCGGCGCGGCCCAGCACGGTGCAGTTCACCACGATCAGGGGGACGAATATCCCCAGCACGACATACAGGGCCTGCATGTAGGCATTCATCACCAACTGGATGATGGTCACCAGCACGGAAATGATGATGATGTAAACCGGGATGCGCGCCTCCTGGGGTACCCAACTGCGCACCAGGGAAACGGCAGCGTTGCTGAAAGTCATGACGAGAGCCGTGGCGATGCCGAGGCCGAGGCCGTTGACCACGGTGGAGCTGACCGCCAGCAAGGGACACAGGCCCAGCAGCATGACCAAGCCTGCATTCTGGTGCCACAGGCCGTTCTTGGCGATCTCGGAGTAGGATACGGTGCTCATTTGGCGGCTCCAGTGCCGGCGGCGGCCGGCGGTTGGGTGGCGAACAACTTGTCCTTGTTCTGCTCGAAATAGGCGAGGGCCTTGTGTACCGCCTTGATGACGGCGCGGGGGGTGATGGTGGCGCCGGAGACGTGTTCGAACACCCCTCCGTCCTTTTTCACTTTCCAATCCTTATCCGCCTGCTTGGCAAGGGATTTGCCACCGAAGACGTTGATCCAGTCGCTCTTGGCGATTTCGATGTAGTCGCCCAGGCCGGGGGTCTCATTGTGGGAAATCACGCGTACGCCGGCGATTTCGCCGCTGGCATAGATGGCAACCACCAGCTTGATCTTGCCGGCATAGCCGTCTGGGGCCACGGCTTCCAGCACGGCTGCAACGGGGGCGCCGCCATTGCGGGCGAGGTAAACGGTGGATGGATCGAAGGTGCCCAATTCCGCAGTGGGGGGGAGGGTCAGGGTGTCTTGCAGAATATTGTTGTCGTAGGCGCTGGCGGGCAGTATCTGGCCGATCAGTCTCAGTTTTGCCTGCTCTTCGTTCCTGGCGATATTGTCTTTGGTCGCGCTGTAGGTGAAGGCCAGCAGGGCGGTGCCGATCACGGCGAAGACCAGCAGGCTGAGCGCGGTGCGTAGCGTGGTTTGCAAGGGCAGGGGCAGGGCGCTCACCGGGAAGCCTCCTCTTGTTTCGCGTGGCCGAAGACGCGGGGCTGGGTATAGGTGTCGATGAGGGGAACAAAGGCGTTCATGATCAGCACAGAGAAGGCGACGCCATCCGGGTAGCCGCCCAGGACGCGCACCACGTAGGTGAGGGCGCCGATGCCGAGGCCGAAAATCAACTTGCCTTTAGGCGTGCTGGACGCCGTTACCGGGTCGGTGGCGATGAAGAAGGCGCCCAGCATGGTGCCGCCGGTAGCGAGGTGGAACCAGGGGGCCACGTAGTGATCGGCATCCTTCAGGTAAAAGATGGTCGCCATCAGGAACAGGCCGCCGAGAAAGGCGAGGGGAATGTGCGGGGTAATGATCTTGGCTCGCCACAGGTAGATGCCGCCCAGCAGGTACATGAGGGCGATCCATACCGTGCCCTTGCCGCCGATGACGTCGAAAATCGGCATCTGCAACACTTCGCCCGCCGTGTGGTGCAGGTGAAGCTGGGTCTTGAGGGTGTCCAGGGGGGTGGCCATGTTGATGGCGTCCACGTCCATGCCAGCGGGGAGGGAGCCAGTCAGCATGTAGGCCAGTTGGTCGCCGAAGCCGAGGTGGACGGTGGACAGCGCCATGGGGGCGGGCCAGTGGGTCATGTAGGCCGGGAAGGAAATCATCAGGGCGGCAAACCCCACCATGGCGGGGTTGAACAGGTTATTGCCAAGGCCGCCGTAGAGATGTTTGGCGAACACCACCGCGATGACGGTGCCGGTCACGATCAGCCACCAGGGCGACATGGGGGGGATGGACAGGGCCAGGAGCCAGGCTGTGAGGAGAACGCTGCCGTCGAGGACGAAGGGTTTGACGGGGTAGCTGCGGATTTTGAGCATTGCCACTTCCGCAACTATCGCCGTGATGCTGGCGATGGTCAGGGTGACGAGGATGGACGGCCCGAAAGCGATGACATAGAAGACGATGCCGGGCACCAGGGCGGCCATGACCCGGAACATGGTCTGGCCGACGCTGTGGCCCTCGAAAATATGGGGTGAACTCATGGGTTTCCTCAAAAAACTACACTGGGCAAGGCTTGGCTGCTCGCGCGTCCAGGCCTATGCCTCCTCTTTTAGCGTGACATCGGCTTGGGCTCGCCGCTCCTCGATGGCGGCGATTTCCGCCTGGGTCGCGGCGCTCGGCTCATCGGTGTTCTTGGGCTCGGCTTCCGCCTTCTTGGCGTTGGCGCGCTCCACCGCCGCGGCAATGGCGGCCTGCTTGGCGGCCTTGTCCTCGGCGCTTTCGTTCTTGGCCGCAGCGGCGGCTGCGGCCGCGTGTTTGGCGGCCTTTTCGGCCTTTTCCCGTTCCATGCGTTGCTGTTTCAATTCGCTGCGCTGACGCGCCATTTCCGCGGCACGTTTTTCGCGGTCGCGTTCCATGAGTTCGCTTTTTGCGTAACGGAAATACTGGACCAGCGGGATATTGCTGGAGCAGACGTAACTGCAACAACCGCATTCGATGCAATCGAATACGTTATAAGCACGGGCCTTGTCGAAGTTTTTGCCGCGGATGAACCATTGCAGCTCGTAGGGGCGCAGGTTCACCGGACACGCCTCGGCGCAGTGGGTGCAGCGGGTGCAGGGCATGGCCGCCGGTTCCGGCGGGAAGAGGGCGTCGGAAGCGGCGATGAAACAGTTGCTGGCCTTTTGCACGTGGTAGGCGCTGTTGGGCAAGGGTGTGCCCATCATCGGGCCGCCCATGATGTAGCGGGTGGTGTCCGGCAAGGCGCCGCCGGCCAAGCGCAGCAGTTCATCCACGGGGGTGCCGATGCGTGCCTCGAAGTTGCCGGGGTTCTGCACGTTGCCGGTGATGGTGACGATGCGGGAAATCATCGGCTCGCCGAAATCGACCGCCCGGTGTACGGCATAGACCGTGGCGACGTTGGTGCAAACCACGCCGATCTGGTAGGGGCGCCCGCCGGAGGGCACCTCCTTGCCGGTGAGAATCTTGATCAACTGCTTCTCGCCGCCGGTGGGGTAGAGGGTGGGGACGGCGACGACTTCGATGTCCTTGCCTTCGGCGGCGCGGGTCATGGCGGCGACGGCCTCGGGCTTGTTGTCCTCGATGCCCACCAGGGTTTCCGCCGGCTTGAGCAGGTGCTGGAGGATTTCGATCCCCTGGACGATTTCGTCGGCGCGCTCGCGCATCAGCAGGTCGTCGCTGGTGATCCACGGCTCGCATTCGGCGGCGTTGATGATGAGGGTGCCCAGGGAGCCGTTCACCTGGAGCTTGATGTGGGTGGGGAACACGGCGCCGCCCAGGCCGACCACGCCGCAGTTGCGGATGTGGTCCAGCACTGCCTG
>JAGUYQ010000291.1 GCA_020061285.1 Betaproteobacteria bacterium | reverse complement strand
GGGGTCCAGGGGGGAAACTTTTTTTCAAAAAAGTTTCCCCCCTGGCCGCCGGAGGCTCCCCTCTTCCCGTTCCCGCTATCCCCGGCCGGTCAGGCCGAGGCGCGCCACCACGGCCTGAGCGGCCTTGGCGGTATAGTCGGCGGGCGAGAGGCTGGCCTTGTCGTCGTCGCTGATGACGGTTTCGGGTGCGTTGACGAACTCCGGGCGCGGCGTGATGCCGTATTCCGGGGGGAAGGTATTGGCGTAGTACATGTCCTGGAAGCCGATGAATTTGAGGTGATGCGCCGTGGCGTCCAGGATGGATTCTTCCGAGGGTTCGACGAGGCCGAGGGTGACGGCGGCGCGAAGGCCGGCCAGGCATTCGCCGCCCTGGGTGCAACTGATGTGGCCATGGCGGTTGGCCAACAGCATGCCCTCGATGATGTCTTGTTCGCTGACCCGGATGACCTGGAAGCTGCCCGGGCCGCCAATTTTTTCGTACTGCTCGGCGAAGTGCTTGACGCGCGGGAAGGACACGGGGTTGCCGATCATGGCCGCCTGGGCCACGCTTGGAGTGACGGGCACGGGCTGGTAGCGGCGTTTTTTGGCGTCGGGGACGCTGTAATAGCGGTAGACCGGATCGGCGTGTTCGGATTGGACGCCGAAGATGCGCGGCAGGGAGGGGATGATCCCCAGGCGCTTGAGTTTGAGGAAGCCGCCCATGATGGCCGTGATGTTTCCGGCGTTGCCGATGGGCACGAACACGCAGGTTCGGTAGGTGTCGTAGGCCCGCCACTGGGCGATCTCGAAGGCGTAGGACTCCTGGCCCAGGATGCGCCAGGCGTTTTTGGAATTAAGAAGCGCCACGCGGTAGTTGTCAGCCAGGTATTCCACGACCTTCATGCAGTCGTCGAAGACCCCGGGGACTTCGAGCACCGTGGCCCCGCTGCCCAGCGGCTGGGCCAGTTGCTGGGGGGTGACCTTGCCCTTGGGCAGGATCACGGCGCTTTTGATGGGACCGCCCACGTAGGCGGCGTAGAGCGCGGCGGCGGCCGAGGTGTCGCCGGTTGAGGCGCACACGGTCAGCACCGAATCCCAGTCGTTGGCCCGCACGAGGTGCTTTAAGTAGCTGAAGGCGCAGGCCATGCCCCGATCCTTGAAGGAGGCGCTGGGGTTCTGGCCGTCGTTTTTATAGAAAAAGGGAACGCCCACCTTCTCGCGCAGGGCGTCGCTGGCGGCCACCATGGGGGTATGTCCCTCGCCAAGGTAGACGATGTCCTGTTCCTCCACCACGGGCGCGGTCAGTTCGTGGTAGCGGAAGATGCCGCGCAGGGCCGTGGTCCGGGTGGCGGCCCGCTTGTCGAACAGGCTTTGCCAATAGCTTGGCGGAAACTCCGCCAGGGAGTCGAAGGTGGTGTCTTCGAGCACGAAGACCCCGCTGCATTTGGGGCAGGTGTAAAACAGTTCGCGGATGTCGTAGCGCTGTCCGCAGCCCAGGCAGACGTATTCCATCCGCCCACGATATTTGGGAAACTCACCGCCTGTCAGCATCGCTTCCTTTTCCTTTCCTATGGCCAGATTTTTCGCACGGCGGCCACCCACATGGCCCCGCCCAGGCCGATCTTGGTCGCCATGCCCAGCACCTTGCCGTACATGGCGCCCCAGGCCGCATGCCTGGCCTCGGCCTGGTCCCGACCCTGATGGCGTTCGAAGAAATAGCATCCGAAAAAGGCCCCGGCAATGGCTCCGGCGAGCGCGCCCAGGCCAAAGAAAAAGGGCGCGCCGGCAAGCGCGCCGACGATGGCCCCGAGCATGCCGCCCAGGTTGCCTTTGCCCGTGGCGCCATATTTTTTGGATCCGTAATATTGGGCCACGAACTCAATGACCTCGCCCACCACGGCCAGCCCGATCAACAGGGCGTAAAACTGCCAGCCGAAAGCCGCCCCAGGGGCAAGCCAGCCCCACAGGGCCACCAGCCCAAGCAGAACCCAGTTGGCCGGGAGGCTCAGGATGTGCAGCCCGAGGACGGCGAACAGGAGGGTCAGGAAAAGCGTGGCCCAGACGTAGCTCATACGTCGGCACCCCGCTTGTCGATGACCCGTTTGGCCTTGCCCTCGCCCTGGGGCAGGCTTTTGGCCTCCACCAGCTCCACCCTGGGGGTGACCAGGATCTCGTCGCGAAGGCGGGAGGTGATGCGTTTTTGCAGTCCGGTCAGGGCCCGCATGTCCTCCACGAAGAACTCCTCCTTGACCTCCACCTTGATGGTGATCTGGTCCATGACCCCCACCCGGTCAAGCTCGATCAGGTAGTTCTGGCCAACCTCGGGCATGGCCATGAGGATGGCCTCCACCTGCATGGGGTAGATGTTCACGCCCTTGATAATGATCATGTCGTCGCAGCGCCCGGCGATGCGGTCGATGCGCCGATGCGCCCGGCCACAGGGGCATGTGCCGGGCAGAAAGCGGGTCAGGTCGCGGGTGCGGTAGCGGACCACGGGCATTCCCTCGCGCCCAAGCGTGGTCATGACCAGTTCGCCGATCTCCCCCTCGGGCACGGGCTCGCCGGTCTCGGGGTCCACGATCTCGGCGATGTAGGCGTCCTCCCACAGGTGCATGCCGTGCTGCTCGGTGCATTCGAAGGCCACTCCCGGGCCGTTCATCTCGGACAGGCCGTAGGAGTTGTAGACCTTCATGTCGTAAAGCTCTTCCAGACGGCGGCGGGCCTCTTCGGTATAGGGCTCGGCCCCCACCAGGGCGAAGCGGATGGGCAGGTCTTTGGGGTCCATGCCCATGTCCCGGATCACGTTGGCCAGGTGCAGGGCATAGGACGGAATGATGTGCACCGCCGTGACCTTGAAGTCGGTGATGAGCTTGAGCTGGCGCTTGCTGTTCCCGGCCCCGGCCGGGATGGTCAGGCAGCCCAGGCGCTCGGCCCCGTAGTGGATGCCCAGGCCCCCGGTGAAAAGCCCGTAGCCGGACATGTTCTGGAACACGTCCGTGGGCCGGATGCCCACCATGTGCATGCACCTGGCCATGAGCGAGGCCCACCAGTCCAGGTCGTTTTTGGTATGGTAGATGACCGTGGGCGTGCCCGTGGTCCCTGAGGAGACGTGCATGCGCACCATGTCCTTGTGCGGCATGGCCAAAAGGCCGTCGGGATAGGCCTGGCGCAGGTCTTTTTTGGTGGTGAAGGGCAGGCGGCGGACGTCGTCCAGGGAGCGCACCGCGTCAGGGTCCACCCCGTGCTCACGGAAAAGCGCCCCGTAGAACCGGGAGGCGGCGGCCCGGCCCAGGCTGCGGCGCAGGCGTTCGATCTGGGCCTTTTCAATCTCCTCACGCGACCATTTCTCGGCATCGTCGTACAACACGGGCGCTCCTTCAGGATGGCGTTGACGGGTCGGACCAGGCGTCTCCCGCTTTCCGGGAGTTCATAATACCGGCCTCGGGGAAAAACCAGGAAAAGGTGACACGCGGCGTATGGGCGCGGGAAAGCACGACAACCGGCCCGGCATCGGTCGCGACCAGCCCCTTACGAATGGTATTCCGAGGGCGGCGGGATGTCCGACAGGTTCTCGAAGGCTGTGTATTCCTTGAAAAAGGTGAGCTTCACCATGCCGGTGGGGCCGTTTCGCTGCTTGCCGATGATGACCTCGGCCACGTTGTCCTCGGGGGTGAGTTCCTCTTTGCGCTTGTAGGCCGCAGCCCGGTACAGGAAGATGATGACGTCGGCGTCCTGTTCGATGGCCCCGGATTCGCGCAGATCGGACATCATGGGCCTTTTGTCGCCGCGCTCCTCGACTTTTCTGTTGAGCTGCGACAGGGCCACCACGGGCAGGTGCAGTTCCTTGGCCAGGGCCTTTAAGCTCCGGGAGATGTCGGAAATCTCCTGTTCGCGGGAATCGATGTGCCTTGATGCGCGCATGAGCTGGAGGTAGTCCACGACCACGAGCCCCAGGCCGTGTTCGGCCTTTAAGCGGCGGCAGCGGGCGCGCAACTCCATGGTGGTCAGGGCGGCGGTGTCGTCGATGAAGATGGGGGCCGGGGACAGGTTGTTGGCCGCCTCGTAGAGACGGGACCAGTCGCCGTCGTCCAGGCGGCCCCGCCGCAGGCGGCTTAAGTCCACCTTGGCCCAGGAGCACAGCATGCGCTGCATGAGCTGCTCCATGGACATTTCCAGAGAAAAGACGGCCGTGGGCACGCCGTGCATGGCCGAGGCGCGCATGGCCACGTTTAAGGCGAAGGCGGTCTTGCCCATGCTGGGGCGTCCGGCGACGATAATCAGGTCCGAGGGCTGCAGCCCTGCCGTGTATTCGTCGAACTGGTAGTAGCCGGTGGGCACGCCGGTGACCAGTTCCTTGTTCTCCATGCGCTGTTCGATCTGCTCGAACACGGCGGCCACAAGATCCTTGCTGGACTTGACCCCCTGCACGGTCTTGGCGTCGGCGATGGAGAAGATGGCCTGCTCGGACTCGTCCAGAAGCTGGTTGACGTCCTGGGTGGCCTCGAAGCAGCGGGTGATGATGTCCGTGGCCGCGCCGATGAGTCGGCGTTGCACGGATTTTTCCCGCACGATGCGGGCATGGTGCATGGCGTTGGCCGCACCCACGGTGGATTGGGCCAGTTCCGCCAGATACAGCGGCCCGCCGACCTCCTCCAGGCTTCCGGCCTTGGACAGCTCGTCGGCCAAGGTAAGCATGTCGATGGCCGAGTTCTTGCGGGAGAGATCAAGAAAGCCGCGAAAAATGATCTTGTGGACCGGGGAATAGAAATCATCCTCGGTAACGAGGTCGATGAGAGAGAAAAGAACGGAGTTTTTAAGTAAAACCCCCCCCAGAACAGCCTTTTCGGCGTCGAGATTCTGGGGGGGGAGTCTGCGCAAAAGATCCGAGGAAACCCGATCAAGGGTTTTCCCGGTCACCGGCTGGCCGTCCGGACGCCCGGCGGCCTTAGCTCGCGGCTTCTTCCGCTGGGGTTCCACTATTTTCAGCCGCTTCCGAGACCTTCGGTTCTTCCTGTCCGCCCGGGCGCACCACGGCCAGGGAAACCTTGCCGCGCACGTCGGCGTGGAGCTTCACCTCCACCTCGTAGACGCCAAGGGCCCGGATGGGCTCGTCCAGGACGATTTTCTTGCGATCCACCTCGACCCCGGACGCAGCCAGAAGATCGGCGATCTGGGCCGTGGTGACGGAACCGTAGAGCTTGTCGTTTTCGCCCACCCGAACCTCGATGGTCAAAGACAGGGCGGCCAGCTTGTCGGCCACGTCCTGGGCCGCAGCCCGGGACGAATCCATCCTGGCCTGGAGTTTTTTGCGCTCCTGCTCGAACACCTTGAGATTCGCCTGGGTGGCGGCCATGGCCAGGCCCTGGGGCACGAGATAGTTTCTGCCGTAGCCGGGCTTGACCGTGACCACCTCTCCGAGATGGCCCAGGTTCTCCACGTCGGCGCGAAGAATCAGTTGCATATCGTCCCCCTCACCTTACATT
>JAGUYQ010000268.1 GCA_020061285.1 Betaproteobacteria bacterium | reverse complement strand
CTATGCCGGGCAGGCGGAGCCGACCGAGCTGAACGGGGCGTTGGAAATCCTGACCCTGTCCGGTTCCCTGTCGCCCCAGGGAGCGCATTTGCATGTCTCCGTTGCCGATGGGGCGGGCAGGGTGAGGGGTGGCCACGTGGGTGAGGGGTGCCTGGTGCGCACCACGGCGGAGGTGGTGATCGCGGTAATGCCGGGAATGATTTTCAGCCGGGAGTTCGATCCCGCCAGCGGCCACGGCGAATTGGTGGTGGGGCGGCGGGAAATCTAGGGAAATCGGGCCATAAGGGCGGTTTGTACGAGCCTATACTTATAGTTTGAATGTCCGATTCCAGGAGGCCTGATTGAGCAAGCCCCGCCTTACCACCATCACCACCGTCATGGTCGGCATTTTCGCCGCCGCCTTGGTGTTCCTGTTTCTCGGCGGCTATTCCGCCGCCAAGATCGTGCGGGACCGCTCGGTGGAGAAGATCGCCGCCGAGGAGGCACAGCGCAATGCCCGCCTGGCCTTCCAGACCATGTACATGGTGATGCGCAAGGGCTGGAACCGGCCGGAGATGGAGGAGACGGTGGCCAATCTGCGCCAGACGCTGCCCGACATGCGTCTCGACGTGGTGCGCAGCGCGGGCATGGCGGCAGTGTATGGCGAGGCCCAGGCCTCCAGGGAGCACCGGGCCGACCCGGCGGTGGCCAGGGTGTTTCGCTCCGGGAAGGAGGCGATGGCCAGGGACGGCGACATGGTGCGTTTCCTCTTTCCCCTCGAAGCGCGGCAGGAATGCCTGGCCTGCCATGCCCACGCTCGCCTGGGGGAGGTGAACGGGGTGATCGACATCCACTTGCCGGTGCAGCGCTTGCGGGCGCCCCTCGATTTGACCATCGATTCCACTTTGTTGATTTTCGGCGCGGTCATCCTGCTGCTGCTGTTTCTGGTGTTCTTCAGCCTGCGCCTGTTGGTGGTGCGGCCGGTGGCGAGGCTGTCGCAGCACATCGAGAGCATCCTGGCGAGCCGGGATTTGTCCCGCCTGCTGCCGGTGGGAAAATACAGCCCCCTGGAGGTGAAACAGCTCAGCCGCAACTTCAACCAGTTGGTGGGGCAGGTTAACGAAAGCCAGTTGCAGTTGGAGGAACTGGCGGTGACCGATCCCCTGACCATGCTGTACAACCGGCGCCATTTCGAGGCCGCCCTGTTCCAGGAAATCGAGCGCTGCAAGCGCTACGGCGGCGGCTTCTCGGTGGTGCTGCTGGACTTGGACCGCTTCAAGCCGATCAACGACGCCCTCGGCCACGCGGCGGGGGATGCGGTGCTGCGTCAAGTCGGGGCGGTGATGGCGGCGCACCTGCGGAAAAACGACTTGCCGGCCCGCATCGGCGGCGACGAGTTCGTCGCCCTGCTGCCGGCAACCGACCGCCGGGGCGCCCAGTTGCTGGTGAACAAATTGCGGGGTCTGCTGGCCCATGCGCCGGCGCTTTGGGAGGAGAAGACCATCGAGATAGGCTTCAGCGCGGGCACTGCCGTTTATCCCGAGGACGGCGAGGTGCCGGAGACCTTGATCCGGGCCGCCGATCTGCGCATGTACGAGGACAAGCAGGCGCGGCACGGCGCCATGCGGGCTGCCTGAACGCTACGGGGTGCTATTTTCCGGCAAGGGGTTAAAATGGTGGGTAAGCACCGCGAAGGGAGATTGCCCATGAATACCGCTCTGACAAGACTGCCGCGCCTTGCCGCGATACTCTGCCTATGGGCCTGCTCGGCCCTCCCTGCCGCCGCCGACGAAGCGGTGACCGGCGACCGGCTGGTGCGCCAACTGTGGGGCAGCCTGCACCAGGGCAATTACGACGGGGTGGAGGCCATGCTGGCGCCCGCTTTCCAGTCGGTGCACGAGGGCGGGGCGCGGGACCGGGAGCAGGAAATCGCTTACCTGCGCGGCATGAAAGTCACCGAGTACGCCTTGAGCAACATCGTTGCCAGCGGCGGCGATTCTCTCTACGTGGTGACTTACCGCCTGACCCTGAAGGGGACCCTGAACGGCCGCCCCTTGGCGGTCAACGGCGCGCCCCGCCTGTCGGTTTTCGCCAAGGAAGGGGACGCTTGGCGCTGGGCGGCCCACGCCAACCTGGCGGGACACCGCTAGCCTTCGTACAATGACGGCCTGGACTGGCACGGAGACGACATGAAAATCGCATTCATCGGCGGCGGCAACATGGCCGGCGCCCTCATCGGCGGACTCACCGGCAAGGGTTTCGCCGCCGGCGACATCCGCGTGGTGGAGATCACCCCCGAGGCGCGGGAACGCCTCAAGGCCCGCTTCGGCGTGGCCGTTTACGAGGACCTGGCCCCCGCCGTGGCCGGCGCCGCGGTGGTGGTGCTGGCGGTGAAGCCCCAGCAGCTCTACCCGGTGGTGAAGCAACTGGCTCCCCTGCTGGACGGCCAACTGGTGCTGTCCATCGCCGCCGGGGTGCGGGCCAGCGACATCTCCCGCTGGTTGGGGGACTACCCCAAGGTGGCGCGCGCCATGCCCAATACGCCGTCCATGGTGGGCTCCGGCATCAGCGGCCTCTACGCCATGCCCGGCCTGAGCGAGGAAGAGCGGCGCGAGGCCCAGTCCATCCTCGACGCCGTCGGCATGACCCTGTGGCTGCACAACGAATCCCAGATGGACGCCGTCACCGCCGTCTCCGGCAGCGGCCCGGCCTACGTCTTCTACTACATGCAGGCCCTGCAGGAGGCGGCCCAGGAACTGGGCTTTTCCAGCGCGGAAGCCCGCACCCTGGCCCTGGAAACCTTCGTCGGCGCCTGCAAGCTGGCGGCGGACAGCGGCGAGGACTTCGCCCTGCTGCGGGCCAAGGTCACCTCCAAGGGCGGCACCACGGAGCGGGCCATTTTGTCCAAGGAGGCGGCGGGGGTGCGCGCCGCCATCGTCGCCGGGGTGAAGGCGGCCCACGCCCGCTCGTCGGAGTTGGCGGAAGAACTCGGAAAAGCGGAGTAAGCCATGATTTCCAACGCCCTGCAATTCGTCGTCCAGGCGGTTTTCAACCTCTTCGCCATCGCCCTCCTGTTGCGCTTCCTGCTGCAATGGCTGCGGGCCTCCTTCCGCAACCCCTTCGCCCAGTTCCTGGTGGCGCTGACCAATTTCATGGTGCTGCCCCTGCGCAAATTGATCCCCGGACTGGGGGGGCTGGACTTGGCGTCGTTGTTCGCCGCCTGGGCGGTGGAGTTCGTCATGCTCCTGCTGGTGCTGATCTTGGGCGGCTTTCCCCTTGCCATCGCCGGTTTCGGCGTGCTGCCCGGCGTCGCCCTGTGGGCGGTGGTGAAGCTGGTTTCCCTGGCGGTGTACGTGTTCATGGGGGCGGTGCTGATCCAGGCCCTGCTGTCCTGGGTTAATCCTTACTCGCCCATCGCGCCGGTGCTGTACGCCCTGTCCGAGCCCCTGCTGCGGCCGGTGCGCAGGATACTGCCGACCATCGGCGGGATAGACCTGTCGCCCCTGGTGGTGCTCCTCGGCCTGCAACTGGTGCTGATGCTGCCGGTAGCGT
>JAGUYQ010000025.1 GCA_020061285.1 Betaproteobacteria bacterium | reverse complement strand
GTGGTTTTCCCATTATGGTAGACGAGCAGTTTGCTGGGCATGGGACGCCGTCAGACCTTGAGTTTGCTGATGGTATCGTAAATCGGGCCGAGCACGGAAAGCATGATCCAGCCCATGAGCAGGCCGAGAATTACCGTCAAGGCCGGTTCGATCAGGGTTTGCAGGCGGCCGATGGATTCCTTCACGTCCCGGTCGTAGAAGTAGCTGACGTTGGCCAGGGCGGTGTCCAGGGCGCCGGTGGTCTCGCCCACCTTGAACATGCGGATGACCAGGGGGGGGAACAGGCCGGTGTTCTGGAAGCTGGCGGTGATGCCCTGGCCCTCGCCGATCTGGCGCCCGGCCTGCTCGATGCCGTGGGCGACCACCACGTTGCTGGCGATGCCCTCGCAGATTTTCAGCGCTTGCAGCATGGAGATGCCGGAGCTGTAGAGGAGGCCGAGAAAGCTGGCGAAGCGGGCGAGGGTGATTTTTTTCAGGATCGGCCCGATCAGCCACAGGCGCAGCTTGAGGCCGTCGAGGCGGTAGCGGAAATCGGGGGAGCGCTGGGCGGCGATCTTGACCGCAACGAAGGCGGCGATGGGTGCGCTGAGCACGACATACCAGTAGTGGACGAAGAAGTCGGATACCGCGATCAGTATCCGGGTGTGGAGGGGCAGCTCCTGCCCCATGTTCTTCATGAATCCCACCAATTGGGGCACCAGGTAGATCATCATGAAGAACAATACCCCGCTGACCACCACGCCGACGAAGGCCGGGTACATCACCGCCTTTTTCGCCTGGGCGATCATCTCGTCCTGCCATTTGAGGGATTCGGTGAGGCGTCCGAAAATCTCGGCCAGGCGGCCCGATTGCTCGCCAGCCTTGACCAGGTTGACGAACAGGCTGTCGAATACCGCCGGGTGCATGGCCAGGGCTTCGGACAGCATCTTGCCCCCTTCCACCTCGTCCAGGATGTTGGCGATGATCTGGCGGAACTGGGGGTGGTCGAGGCTGTCCCGCAGGTCCGCCAGCCCCGCCAGGAGGGGGACGCCGGCGCGGGTGAGTTGCTCCAGGTGGAAGCAGAAGGTGATCAGGTCCTGGCGTTTCACCTTGCGCTTGACCAGGAAGAGGGACTGGGCAGCCTGTTCCCGGACGTCGATCAACTCCAGCCCGAGGCGTTCCAGGCGCTGGTCCAGGTCGGCGTCGTTGGCGGCGTCGAGTTGGCCCCGCACCACCTTGCCGTCGGCGTCCACCGCCTTGTAGAGGAAAAGGGCCATTACTTCACCCGTTCGGTGAGGTCCACCACGCGGGAGATTTCCTCCAGGCTGGTGGTGCCGTCCAGCACCCGCGTGGCGGCGTCTTCGATGATCGGCTGGAAGCCCTTGGTCAAGGCTTGCTTGCGGATTTCAAGGCGGGTGGCGCGGCGGGCGATGAGTTCGTCCAGTTCCGGGTCCAGCTTGAGCAATTCCATGATGTTGGTGCGGCCCTTGAAGCCCTGGTACTCGCACTTTTCGCAGCCTGCGGCGCGGTAAAGGGTGGGCTGGGGCGCCGTTTCGTCCAGGCCGAGGAGCTTCATTTCGATCGGGTCCGCTTCGTAAGGCTGGCGGCAGTGGGTGCACAGCTTGCGCACCAGCCGCTGGGCGACGATGCCGATGATGTTGCCGGCCAGGATGTCGGGCAGCACGCCGATGTCCAGCAGTCGCGGAATGGAGTCGATGGCCGAGTTGGTGTGGAGGGTGGAATAGACCTGGTGGCCGGTCATGGCGGCGCGGAAGGCCATCTCGGCGGTATCCTCGTCGCGGATTTCGCCCACCAGGATGATGTCCGGGTCTTGGCGCATCATGGAGCGGATGCCGTTGGCGAAATCCAGTTTCGCAGCCTCGTTGACCGAGGTCTGGCGGATCATGGCCATGGGATATTCCACCGGGTCTTCCAGGGTCATGATGTTGACCGCTTCGGTGTTGATGTGGTTGAGGATGGAGTACAGGGTGGTGGTCTTGCCGCTGCCGGTGGGGCCGGTGACCAGGATGATGCCCTCGGGCCGCGCCAGCATCAGCTTGAGCAGGGCCAGGTTGCGCTGGGTGAGGCCGAGGTGGTCGAGGGGGACGATGCCCTTTTGCCGGTCCAGCACCCGCAGTACCACATTCTCGCCGTGGGTGGTGGGCTGGGAGGCGACGCGGAAGTCGATGGGGCGGCCCATCAAGGTGAGGGAAATGCGGCCGTCCTGGGGGGCGCGGATTTCGGCGATGTTCATGCCGGAAATCACTTTCAGACGCACCAGGATCGCCGGCCAGTATTTCTTGTGCAGGCTGCGCACCTGGCGCAGCACGCCGTCGATGCGGTAGCGGATGCGGAGGAAACCCACCTCGGGCTCGAAGTGGATGTCCGAGGAGCCCTTCTGCACCGCGTCGGTGAGCAGGGCGTTGACCAGGCGCACCACCGGCTGGCTGTATTCGTCGCTCTCCACCTGGAGGCTCTGGTAATCGACCTCCCCGGTCTCGATCTCGTGCAGGATGCCGTCGATGGACAGGTCGTAGGCGTAAAACTGCCCGATGGCGCGGGCGATGTCCGCTTCCCCC
>JAGUYQ010000238.1 GCA_020061285.1 Betaproteobacteria bacterium | reverse complement strand
GGGATCGAGTTGTGGCGTGGCTTGCGTGCCCATGGCGACAATCTATCAGAAAAATTACCGCCTGCACGAGGTGCCGAAACCTAATGTGGCACGTTGAGTGATTTCGCGTAGGCGAGCGGGTTTATCGGCGTGCGTGTCCCGCTTGAGCGTTTCCGCCTTGGAACGCAGGGTTCTGCATTCCTGGGCGCGCCCGGCGCGGCGCGGGGGTTCAATGGGAACCGGGCGTGGCGGCGCGAAAAACGGCGGGTTTAGAAATTGCTGGCACGCGCATACTGTTTGGCCTGCCCGGATTGCGGGATATTGGAGCAGGCGGGGTCTTCCCACTTTGCCCAGGCCGCGCAGGTGTCCTGGGGGAAGGAAAGGGACAGGCCGGAAGTGTCGGTGATTTCCGCGGAATCGCTGTTGCGGCAGATGCCCTCCACATTCTTGAGGGAGTAGATGTGGCCGTCCATTTCGGTGACGCGGATGCCTTGCCAGTGGCGGCAGGTGCAGCAGCGCTGGTCGCTGTGTCGGGTGACGTACATGGTGCCCTCCTTGGGAAGTTTATTGACCGGCACTGTAGCAGCCGGAACGGAGGAGAAAAATTAGGGATTTGCCGATTGGTAAGTGTACGTAGTGCGGCGCCGGAAGACGGGCGGATGCCCTCACCGCCGCCCCTAGCGGGCCTGGAGGGCGAGGCGGGTCTGGACCAGATCGGCGATGCTGTGTACCTTGAGCTTCTTCATGATGTTGGCGCGGTGGATGTCCACCGTTTTGGCGCTGATTCCCAGGTCCCGGGCGATGAGCTTGCTCGACTTGCCTGCGGCCACATGTTCCATGATTTCCCGCTCCCGCGGGGTCAGGGTTTCGAAATGGGCGCGGAGATGGGAGAGTTCGGAGCGTTTGAGGCGGTTTTCCTGGTCCAATTTCAAGGCGTACTGCACCCGGTCCAGCAGTTCCTGGCCGTTGAAGGGTTTCTGGACGAAATCCAGGGCGCCGCTCTTGATGGCGCGTACCGCCATGGGTACGTCGCCGTGGCCGGTGATGATGATTACCGGCAGCATGATATGGTTGGCCTTCAGGCGTTCCAGCAGTTCCATGCCGCTCATGCCGGGCATGCGCACGTCCAGCAGCAGGCATCCGCCCCGTTCCGGGTCGCAGGCCTTGAGGAAGCCGTTGGCGGTGGCGTACATTTCGGCGCCGAGCCCCACGGATTCCAGCAGCCAGAGAATGGAATCCCTCAAGGCGTCGTCGTCGTCCACCACGAAAACCGTCGGTTGTTCAGCCATCGCGCAGTGCCCCCGGGAGCGTGAAACAGAAGATCGTGCCTTGGCCGGCCCGTGACTCCGCCCAGATGCGTCCGCCGTGGGATTCGACCAGGGAGCGGCAGATAGTGAGGCCCAGGCCGAGGCCATCGTTTTTTGTAGTCAGGAACGGGTTGAAAATCAAGTCGATTTCCGCCACCGGTACGCCCTTGCCGGTGTCGCTGATTTCCACCCGGATGCCGCCATCCCCGCTAGGCCGGCTGTGGAGGCCTAGCTGGCGCACAGGGGCGTGCTGCATGGCTTCGACGGCGTTTTTCATCAGGTTGAGCAGCACCTGCTCTATTTCCACCAGGTCGATGGCCACGGCCGGAAGCGGGGAGAGGTCGAGGTGCACCATGATGTCATGGCGATGGAGTTCGTATTCCAGGTAATCCAGGGTGCCCCGCAGCAGCCGATTGATGTCTGTTAACGCTCGCCCGCTGCCCCTCCTGCGGATCAGTCCCTTGATGTGGGTGACGATTTTTCCCGCCCGCTGGGTCTGCTTGTGGGCGAGGCGCAAGCCGCTGAGGAGTTTTTCGGTGTCGTAGGCGCCGCTTTCCAGGCGGCGCAGGCAGGCGTCCAGGTAATTCTGGGCCGCCGCCAGGGGCTGGCTGAGCTCGTGGGCGAGGCCGGACGCCATTTCCTCAACGATATTGAAGCGGGCGGACAATTCCACCGCCGATTGCCTCTCGCTGCGCAGGGCCATCATCTGCTTTTGCTCGGTAATGTCCACGCAGGTGCCGATATAGCCTAGCAGGAGCCCGTCCGCGGCCAAGCGGGGAACGCCCGTGTCCATGATCCAGCGATACTCGCCGTCGTGGCGGAGCAGGCGGTATTCCATGACGAAAGGTTTGGTGTCCTGGACGGCGGCCATGTAGCTCTCCAGGCAGCACTCCCGGTCGTCCGGGTGGACGCTTTCCATCCACTGGAAGCCGTATTCCTGGTGGGCGCTGCGGCCCGTAAAGGTCTGCCATCCCCGGTTGAAGAAGGTATTGCCCCGGTAGAGGCGATGGTCGTCGGTATCCGCCATCCAAATCATTACCGGCGCGCTGTCGGCCATGGCGCGGAAGCGTTCCTCGCTTTCCCGCAGGGCCGCCTCGGTGCTCTTCAGGCCGCTGATGTCGGTGGCGATTTCCAGGCGCACGATGCGGCCATCGGTCCAGCGGATGGCGCTGTCGCGGATGTGGTACCAGCGGCCGTTGGCGGTGTTGCGGAATTCCCATTCCACGCCTTCTCCGGGCTGGCCGTTCTCGTCCAGCAGGCGGTTGTTGGTGCAGAAGGCGCAGGGCCCGTCCTGGCCCGACTGGAGCATTTGCCAGCAGGTTTTTCCGCCCAGTTCCTCCTGCTTCAGTTCGTTGCGGATGAAACGGTTGGCGAAGAGGATTTCATGGGTGCGCATATCCGCCACGTACACCGCCGCTTCCATGTTTTCCAGCACGGTGAGGAACATCTCCCGGGAGGCCTTCAGGCTCTCCTCGGCCAGCCTGGCCTCGGTGATGTCGCGGCCGATTTCCACCAGGCCCTTGGGGGAGCCGTCGTGATGGAACAGGGGAATCTTGGTGAATTCGATCAGGCGCTCCATCCCGTCCGGCTGGGGGATGGATTCCTCGAAGCGCGCCGTTTTTCCCCGGTACCAAGTGAAGGCGTCGCTTTGTTCGCTCAAGCGCAATGTTTGGCGATGGAAGGGCACCGCCCCCGCCAGTTCCGCCGGGGTTCGGTGCAGGTAATTCACCCGCTCCAACTGGAACAGCCGCAGGGCCGCCTGGTTG
>JAGUYQ010000310.1 GCA_020061285.1 Betaproteobacteria bacterium | reverse complement strand
TGGTGGGCACCACCTCCATCGAGAATTCCGAATACATCTCCACTCTGCTGACCAAGGCCAAGCTCTCCCATCAGGTGCTCAACGCCAAGCAGCATGCCCGCGAGGCGGAGATCGTGGCCGAGGCCGGGCGTCCCAAGATGATCACCATCGCCACCAACATGGCGGGCCGGGGCACCGATATCGTCCTCGGCGGCAGCATCGAGCGGGAGCTGGAGCGAATCCGCCACGACGACAACCTGAGCGCCGAGGAAAAAGACAAGCTGATCGCCATGCACAAGGCCGATTGGCAAGTGGTGCACGACCAGGTGCTGGCCCAGGGCGGCCTGCACATCATCGGCACCGAGCGCCACGAATCCCGCCGGGTGGACAACCAGTTGCGGGGCCGTGCGGGCCGCCAGGGGGACCCGGGTTCCAGCCGCTTCTATTTGTCCCTGGAAGACCCCCTGCTGCGCATCTTCGCTTCCGACCGGGTGGCCGCCATCATGCAGCGCCTGAACATGCCCGAGGGCGAGGCCATCGAGCATCCCTGGGTGACCCGCGCCATCGAGAACGCCCAGCGCAAGGTGGAAGCCCGCAATTTCGACATCCGCAAGCAACTGCTGGAATACGACGACGTCGCCAACGACCAGCGCCGCGTCATCTACCAGCAGCGCAACGAACTGTTGGAGTCCGGGGACATCGCCGACACCATTGCCGCCATGCGCGAAGGCGTGGCCCAGGACGTCATCAGCCAGTACATTCCTCCCGAGAGCGTGGAAGAGCAATGGGATGTCCACGGTCTGGAGAAAGCCGTCCACGCCGAATGGCAGATCGAGCTGCCCCTGCGCCAGTGGCTGGAGCAGGACGCGTCCCTGGACGAGCACGCCCTGCGGGCCCGCATCGTGGAAAAGCTGGACGAGCACTACCAGGGCAAGGTCGCCCAGGCCGGGGCCGAAGTGATGCGCCAGTTCGAGCGCGGCGTCATGCTACAAAGCCTGGACAACCACTGGCGCGAGCACCTGGCGGCCCTCGACCACTTGCGCCAGGGCATCCACCTGCGCGGCTACGCCCAGAAGAACCCGAAACAGGAATACAAGCGCGAGGCCTTCGAGATGTTCGCCGCCATGCTGGACGGTATCAAGCGCGAAGTGACCCAGATCACCCTCATGGTCCAGGTGCGCAGCGAAGAAGACGTGGAAGCGGTGGAAACTCCCGCCCAGCCCCTCAATGTCCAATACCACCACGCCGACTACGACGAGGCCCTGGGCCATGAAACCGGCAACGAGACCGGCCGGGAGGAGGGGCATCAGCCCTTCGTCCGCAGCGGCGACAAGGTCGGCCGCAACGACCCGTGCCCCTGTGGGTCCGGGAAAAAGTACAAACAGTGCCACGGCAAGCTGAATTGAAGGATTGGCCTATTTTGTTGCGAAAAAGACACATAAAAAGACGATGGTGAGGAAATTGCAACAAGGACCGCCCAAAGACTTGGAAATAGGCGATGTGTTTAGTAATAATGGGACTGTCCAAAAAGGGACGAGGCTCTGCAGAGCTAAGTAACAAGTAAACCAACCAAGGAGAAATTCATGCAAAAGAAACTGATCGCCCTGGCAATCGCCGGCGCCTTCGTGGCTCCCGCCGCTTTCGCCGAATCCGGCAACGTGACCATCTACGGTATCATGGATGCGTCCTATGACATCACCGATAACGGCAACTCCACCACCGCTCAAGGTGAGAAGACCAACAAAGTGTCCAGCAACTCTTCCCGCCTCGGCTTCAAGGGCAGCGAAGACCTGGGCAACGGCCTGAGCGCCGTGTGGCAACTGGAAACCGGTATCAACGTTGATGGTACCACCGCCTCCAACTTGAATAGCCGTAACACTTTCGTCGGCCTCTCCGGCAAGACCTGGGGTACCGTGATTCTCGGTAAACATGACACTCCGTACAAAATCTCCACCCGTAGTCTGGACATGTTCGGTGACGGCTTGGCTGACAACCGTAACATTATGGGCGGCGGGGCCACTAGCAGCTTTGGTGCCAACAAGGTCGCTGGTGTGAACGGCACCGGTAGCGCTGCCACTCTGAATGGCGCTGCGACTAGTTTTGATGGTCGTCAGTCCGACGTGGTGGCTTACATTTCCCCGACCATGAACGGCTTCACCGGCGCCATCGCTTACGTGGCGGGCGCGGAAGGTGCTGCCACCAGCGGCGACAAGAAGGGTAATGCTTGGTCCGCCATGGCGAACTATTCCAATGGTCCGTGGTACGGTGCCCTCGCCTATGAGCGCCACAATTTGGGTACTGCTGGTACCGGTAGCCTTGGCGCCTCTGTTTACACCGATAAGAATGGTACTGTCGCGAATATCGCCGACCAAAGCGAGAAGGCGTGGAAACTGGGCGTGGGCTACAAAGCCAACAATTTCCGCGTCGGCTTCGCCTATGAGAAGACCAGCGACGACTTTGGTAGCGCCACGGGCAACCCCCTGGGCTGCGCCAGCTCTGACTGTCTTGGCCACAACGCCTGGAACCTGGGTGGCGGCTACACCTTCGGCGCCAACGAAGTCAAGGTTCAGTACACCAAGGCTGGTGATATGGGTAACACCTCCAACAGCGGTGCCAAGCAGTGGGCAGTTGGCCTGGACCACAACTTCAGCAAGCGTACCAAGCTCTATGCTCAGTACGTCAAGCTGAACAACGATGTCAATGCCCAATATGGCCTGAACGGCGCCGGTACTTCCGGTCTCGTGAACGCCAAGGGTGTGGATGCCGATCCTTCCGCTTGGTCCTTCGGTATGCGCCACAGCTTCTAATTTAACGCCGGCTTGCCCGGTTTAAATTGAAGCGATTAAAACGGGCACCTTCGGGTGCTCGTTTTTTTATTTGATGCTGCTAAGTAACCAAACCGCCTAGATTTAACTGACTAGTTGTTAAATTGCAATAGGTTATTCCCGCCGAGGCGAGAAGCAGGAGGTTTATCCCCGAGGGCCGAGTGAGGCCGTCGCGTGTTGTAATAGGCCAGGAAAGGGGGCAACCAAGCGGTGCGCTCAGCGCTGTTGGCATAGCTTCTGGCGTAAGCCCATTCCCGCAAGCACGTCTGGATGAAGCGTTCGGCCTTGCCGTTGGTCTGTGGACGATAGGGCCGGGTGAAGCTGTGCTTGATTCCCAATGCCCGGCAGGTGCGGGCAAAGAGCTTGGAGCGATAGGCGCTGCCGTTATCGGTGAGAACGCGCTGAACGGGGACGCCCAGCGCGGCGTAATGGGCGACCGCGG
>JAGUYQ010000278.1 GCA_020061285.1 Betaproteobacteria bacterium | reverse complement strand
GCTGGCATCCACGCCGAGACGAAGGGTGGAATTGCCCTGGATATCGATCAGGGCGGCGGAGGTCGTCGTTCCGAGGACCGCCGTCCCGCCGCTGGTGATCCAAAGGCTGCCCACATCGGAAACGTCGCCGTTGAAGGTCGCCGTTCCGGTGTCCACTAGGGCGATATCACCGGCGCCCGTGAAGTTGATGGCCGAATTGATGGTCAGGGAGTTGGCGGGATTCGATAGCTGAAAATAGAGGTGCGAAGCCGCCGAGATGGTATCGCCTCCGATGGTGACCGACGTGGTAGTCCCCGTATAGCGCCAGGCCGTCGCCGACCCGATATTGAAAGTGAGTGGGCCCGCCAGGTTGATCGTCGCTGACGACCCGAGATTGTCGAATTGGTATATGTTGTCGTTCAACGCCGCCCCGGCGCGTATGGAGCCGACGCTCAGGTCGCCATTGGTGTTGGTGATGTTCGTTGCCAGCAGGCCCGGCCAGGTATCGTGGGCGGCAGAGAACGCGCTGACCACATAAGCCGCCGGCACGGTTCCGTCGGAACTGACGTCGAAGCGCCAGTCGCCGCCGCGGGCCGCCGCTCCTGTCGGGGTGGAGGAAGCAAGGACGCGGGCGCCGGTGGACAGGGACAGGTCCTCCACCAGTTTCCGGCCGGCGATGCCTTTACCCGCTTCACAACCGTAGAGGACGATGGTCGCATCGGGCGCCAGATATTGGCGCCACCGCTGTCCCATGGCGGAGAGGGCCTGGCTGTCCAGGCGCTTGCCGGCAATCAGCAACTGCCCAGGGGCGCCGTGGCTGACCAAGTGCAGCGTCTGCACCGGCTGGTCCGTTCCGGCCAGCGCCTCCAACACCGGGTCGGCCACGCCGGGCTTCGACAGATGAACCGTGACATCCCGGTCGACTCCCGCCATCAGCAAGCCCGGCCAGGGCGTTTCCGCATCCAGGACCGCAAGCTTGGTGACGGCGGCCTGCGCTGGGTGTCCCGTCAGCAGGCACATCAACAATGCGGCGAAAAAATACCTGCCGGCATTGGCGGCAATGGAAAGTGCTCGTGCGGTACAGCAGGCATGGTTCATGGCAAAAGCTTCGGGGCGGCGCAAGATTCTGACTATGCCAAAGGCCATATACTTCGTTAACCCTCTAACTTAGGGGGTGTCTCGCCAAGGCGCAGGTACGCTTGTTCATAAGGCACCCCAGACGGAGGACGGTCAGGGCGGCGTTGAATACTGTGCGGCAGGCTTGGCTCATGGCTGAGGCATCGGCTTGGGTTCCATGGACCAGCCCGCAGGGCGTCAGAGTGAAAACCGCTTGGGTCCAGGCTTTGTAACCAGGATACCCAAGCTTAGCAGTGGGGAATTTTGCGCGCTATCACATTTCCGCAAAAGCGGGTGATGAATACGGAAACATGCCCGTACCATGGAAAGGGATATGGGGCGCAGACGAAATGCCAGTTGCGCTTTCGTCTCCACCTCTTCGGCGATTAGCGGCCGGATTGGGATGAAGCCCCTTATTCTATTGCGAAAAGGCGGTGATGAAGGCAGAAGCCGTCTTCTCAGCCAGTGACGTGGCGGATTAAGGAAACGCGCCGCGGGGAAGAACTTCCGAGACGAAGATCCGTTTTCCAGATAGTCCACCAGCATGCCGCTGGTCTTGCGCAGGCGCTGGGAGAGAAGGCGGGAGAGCTGGAACTCTTTTGAGCTTGTCACCCCGGCACGGACCCGCCCTGTTTGCTAGAATGTCCTAGGCTCCCCATCTCAAAAGGCACCGGATCATGACCACACTCTTCAGCCCTCTCGAACTTGGCGCGCTCACCGTGCCGAACCGGATTCTCATGGCGCCGCTCACCCGCTGCCGGGCGGGCACGGAGCACCTTCCCAACGCCCTGATGGCGGAATATTACGCCCAGCGGGCCAGTGCCGGCCTGATCATCGCCGAGGCCACCATGGCCATGGAAGGCGCGTCGGCGTTCTGGATGGAGCCGGGGATTTATTCTCCGGCCCAGGTCGCCGGTTGGAAGCAGGTGACCGATGCCGTCCATGCCGCGGGCGGGCGGATTTTCCTCCAAATATGGCACGGCGGGCGGGCTTGCCATCCCCTGCTCAACCAGGGCGCCCAGCCGGTTGCGCCCAGCCCCATCGCGATTGCCGGCGAGATGGCCCATACCCCGGAGGGCGAGCAGCCCTATGCCACGCCACGCGAGCTGCGCGATGACGAATTGCCCGGTATCGTGGCCGGATTCAAGAAAGCGGCCGAAAACGCCAAGGCCGCCGGCTTCGATGGCGTGGAAGTGCACGGCGCCAACGGCTATCTCCTCGATGAGTTCTTGCGCGACGGCTCGAACAAGCGCAGCGGACCCTACGGCGGCCCCATCGAGAACCGGGCGCGCCTGCTCCTCGAGGTGATCGAAGCGGTCAGCGGCGTGTGGGGCGGAAACCGGGTGGGTGTGCGGCTTTCACCCCTCAACAGCTACAACAACATGATCGACAGCGACCCCATCGGCTTGTCCGCGTGGCTGGCCACCCGGCTCAACGATTGCGGCCTCGCCTATCTCCACATCATGCGTAGCGATTTCTTCGGCAAGCAAAGCGGCGATGTCCTGACGCCGATTCGGGAACGCTACCGGGGCACGCTCATCGGCAACATGGGCTACACGGCCGACGAAGCCGAAACCGCCATTGCCCAGGGAAAACTCGACGCCGTTGCCTTCGGCGCCGCATTCCTGGCCAACCCCGACCTTCCCGCCCGGTTCGCGGCGGGAGCGCCGCTCAATCAGCCCAACCCGGCCACCTTCTACACGCCCGGGGCGGAAGGCTATACCGACTACCCGCCAGCGGTGGCGCCGTAGGAACGAGGCAGGACCGTATTCTGCAATCCTCCCTGCACCAGTTGAAGCCTCACGCGGACGCATGGTTAAGCGGAAATCAGTTGTTCCTTTTCGCCGTCGGCGAACGTCGAAGCGCTTCGACGTTCGACATGGGGCCGCCATTGAAAACGCGCTTGAATCCCCTTTCCTTGAGGATTCCGGCAGCCTTGACGCTTCTCAGCCCGTGGGAACAGTAGGTGATATACGTCCGCTTGGGATCAAGCCGAACGTAGTCCGTTCTCAGTCTTCCCAGGGGGATATTGATTGCGCCTTCGATATGTCCGCCGTCGTATTCCGAGGCGGTTCGGACATCAAGGAGAACGCTTTCGCCTGCGGCCATACGGTCCGGATGGCCGTCGATATTGGAAAGCTGCACATACTTGTAGGCGGCGATCACGGCCACCAAGACAATCAGCAGGGCAACCATCG
>JAGUYQ010000130.1 GCA_020061285.1 Betaproteobacteria bacterium | reverse complement strand
CCCGGGCGTCAATCTCTTCGACAATGGGAAAGACCTCTTCCGGCCGCCCGGAAAAGACCAGTTCGGACACGCGGAAGAACAGGTCTTCCGGGACGATGCCCAGGGCGGCGCGCATTTTGGCCTGGAGGGCTGCCGTGGCGGCTGCCTCGGGGTAGAAATACATGTCGCTGAAGCACGTGATGCCGCTGCGGATCATTTCCGCGCAGGCGAGCAGGGTGCCGTCGTGGACGAATTCCGGCGACATGAAGCGGCCCTCTGCCGGCCAGACATGGCCGTTCAGCCATTCCATCAGCGGGAGGTCGTCCGCCAAGCCGCGCAGCAGGGTCATGGCGGCGTGGGTATGGAGGTTGATCAGGCCGGGAACCAGCAGATGGTTTTTCAGTTGCAGGTGCCGGGCCGCCTTAAAGCGGCGATGAGCCTCTTCCGTTGGCAGAAGGGCGACGATTTTGCCTTGCTGGATGGCGAGGCTGTGCCGGGGCAGGACGGCGAGCTCAGGTTCCACGGGGATTATCCAGCGGGCGTCGATCAGGGTGTCGATAGGGGTGAGGGAGTCCATGTTTTCGGCAGGCATAAAAAAGCCCCGCTCGGCCATTCGGCTGCGGGGCTTTCCGTCGGGACGGAATTACTTCTTGGTCGGTTTCTGCATCTTGATCTCAACCACCACGCGACGGTTGGGTTGCAGGCACTCGATCAGTTTCTTGCCGCGGTTGCCCTTGCACTCTTTGACCGACTTGACGGGCTCTTTCTCGCCCATGCCCACGGTTTCGATGCGGTCGGCGGCAATACCCTTGCTTACCAGGTAGGCCTTCACGGCGGCGGCGCGGCGCTCGGACAGTTTCTGGTTGTACTTGTCGGTGCCGATTTGGTCGGTGTGGCCGGTCACCAGCAGCAGGTCAACTTCGGGGTGGGCTTTCATTTTGCCCACGAACTCGTCCAGGGCGTCCTTGCCGGCGGGGCGCAGCACGGACTTGTCGAAGTCGAACAGGGTTTCGGCTTGCAGGGTGGCTTTCGGGAAGGCGGCTGCTTCGGGGCCGGTGTCTTTGCCGCCCATTTTCTTCGCGGCCAAGCTGGAGTCGCATTCCTCGATGGCCATGGCCGGGGTCCAGTAGCCGGTCTTCCAGCACTCGCCGTAGTTGTCGCGTACCACGACGCCGCGGCTGTCGATCAGGTAACCGGTTTTTTCCGGGTAGCCGGCGAAAGCGGTGCTTGCGGAAGCCAGAGTGGCGACGGCAATCAGAACGTTCATAAGTTTAGACATTTTCATTCTTCAGACTCCTTTGAGTTTCTTGGATTCGTAGTGGCTCTAGCTGCAATGGATTCCGGCAGATTTCTTATAATTCCCACTTCATTGTACAACATAGTCTTAGGATTGAAAAAACACAAATTGGTTTTTATGGGATTCCATGTTGCATGGAAACAACACAGGTCCCGTTTCGGTTGGAAGGGTGAAGGTGACGGGGCGGGGGGTGCATGATAGAATCCAAGGCTTTTTAAGTGGTTAACATAAAGCCCGCCGATGGAACAATTCGCCAAAGAAACCCTGCCAGTCAGCCTTGAAGAGGAAATGCGCCGTTCCTATCTCGATTACGCCATGAGCGTGATCGTGGGGCGTGCCCTGCCGGATGTGCGCGACGGCTTGAAGCCGGTGCACCGCCGCGTGCTGTTCGCGATGAACGAGCTGTCCAACGATTGGAACAAGCCCTATAAGAAGTCCGCCCGCGTGGTCGGCGACGTCATCGGTAAATACCACCCCCACGGCGATACAGCGGTGTACGACACCATCGTGCGCATGGCCCAGGATTTCTCCCTGCGCTATCCCCTGGTGGACGGCCAGGGCAACTTCGGCTCCATCGACGGTGACAACGCCGCCGCCATGCGTTACACCGAAGTGCGCATGGCGAAGATCGCCCACGAACTCCTGGCCGATATCGACAAGGAGACGGTGGATTTCGGCCCCAACTACGACGGTTCCGAGCACGAGCCCCTGGTCCTGCCATCCAAGATTCCCAACCTGCTGATCAACGGCTCCTCCGGTATCGCGGTGGGCATGGCGACCAACATCCCGCCCCACAACCTGAACGAGGTGGTGGATGCGTGCTTGATGCTGCTCGGCAAGCCGGAGACCTCCATCGACGAATTGATCGAAATCGTCAAGGCGCCGGATTTCCCCACCCGCGGTTTCATCTACGGCGTGCAGGGCGTCTATGACGGCTACCGCACCGGCCGCGGCCGGGTGGTGATGCGCGCCCGCTGCCACTTCGAGGACATGGAGAAGGGCAGCCGCCAGGCCATCATCATCGACGAACTGCCCTACCAGGTGAACAAGGCCAACCTGTGCATCAAGATCGGCGAACTGGTGCGGGACAAGCGCCTCGAGGGCATTTCCGACCTGCGGGACGAGTCCGACAAGTCCGGCATGCGGGTGGTGATCGAGCTCAAGCGGGGCGAAATGCCGGAGGTGGTGCTGAACAACCTGTACAAAGAAACCCAGATGCAGGACACCTTCGGCATGAACATGGTGGCCCTGGTGGACGGTCAGCCGCGCCTGCTGAACCTGAAGCAGATGCTGGTCGAGTACTTGCGCCACCGCCGCGAGGTGGTGACCCGCCGCACCCT
>JAGUYQ010000092.1 GCA_020061285.1 Betaproteobacteria bacterium | reverse complement strand
TCGAGCACGGTATCCAAGGTGGCGTGGTAATGCCCCTCCCCTTCCCCGGGCAGGCCGACGATAAGGTGAGTGCAGAGCGGGATGCCACGCCGGCGAGCGGCAAAAGCGGTACGCCGGTATTCCTCCAGGGTGTGGCCCCGGTTCACCCGCTCCAGCGTCTCGTCGAAGGCCGATTGCAGCCCCAACTCCAGGCTGACTTCATAGCCTTCCCGGCGGAAGCGGTCGAGAAGATCGAGCACCTCTTCCGACACGCAGTCCGGCCGCGTGCCGACGGCAAGCCCCACCATGCCCGGCTCCGCCAGGGCCTGGCGGTAGAGGGCTTCCAATTGCTCGACCTTGGCGTAGGTGTTGGTGTAGGCCTGGAAGTAAGCAATGAACTTGGCGGCGCGGGTTCGCCGCGAAATGGCCTGTTTGGCTTTGACGATCTGGCTGGAGAGGTTTTGCCGGGTATCGGCGGCCGGGCTGAAGGATACGTTGTTGCAGAAGGAGCAGCCGCCGATGCCCTTGCTGCCGTCCCGGTTGGGGCAGGTGAATCCGGCGTCGAGCGCGATCTTGTGCACCCGCTCGCCGAAGCGGCGCAGCAAATATTGGCCGTAGGTATTGACCCGGTCAGACAGATACATCACATCCCCTCAGATGTTGCGGAGCTTTCCCCGCTTGTTCCCCGCTGCCGCTAATTGTTGAGTAATAGCCTCGGGGAAACCTTGATATGAATCAAGGCCCTCT
Organism: Betaproteobacteria bacterium; assembly: GCA_020061285.1. Next base: position 9,563 of record JAGUYQ010000092.1, on the reverse strand, counting down.
TTTCTTGCCTTCTCTACAGTTTCCACCGTCTCCGATGGAAAGGGGGCAATGTACGCCCGGCAGTACGGTCCGTCAATTCAAGGGGCTTTGAGGCATCGGTTCACCAATCAACAACGGGAGGAAGCATGAGCGAGACGTTCACCAAATCGATGGCGAGAAACATATTTTACGGAGGGGCTGTGTTTTTCTTCCTCCTGTTTCTCGGCCTGACCTTCGACACCGTGCAGGCGCTGCCCAAGCGCGACCACCGGGAAAACATCACCCAGAATGTGGTCCGCGGCAAGCACCTGTGGGAAACCCGAGATTGCATCGGTTGCCATACCCTGCTGGGGGAAGGCGCCTATTTCGCTCCCGAACTGGGCAACGTCTACAAGCGCCGCGGCCCCGAGTTCATCAAGGCATGGATCAAGGCCCAGCCTACTCATGCCCCCGGCCGCCGCCAAATGCCGCAATTCAATTTCACCGAGCAGCAACTCGACGACTTGGTGGCGTTCCTGAAATGGACCTCCGAAATCAACACCAACAATTGGCCGCCCAACATCGAAGGCTAATGCGGGCCCACCACCCATAACGCTCAAAGGAGAGAAGCATGCAATATAAATCCCAAGCGGTGGCGAAGCCCTACTTCATCGCCGCCATCGGCCTGTTCGTAGGGCAGATTCTGTTCGGCCTGATCCTGGGCCTGCAATACGTGATTGGGGATTTCCTTTTCCCCGCCATTCCCTTCAACGTGGCCCGCATGGTCCACACCAACCTGCTGATCGTCTGGCTGCTGTTCGGCTTCATGGGGGCGGCCTACTACATGGTGCCGGAGGAATCCGAAACGGAGCTTGTCAGTCCAAAACTGGCGATACTGATGTTCTGGATATTCCTCGTTGCCGGCGCCTTGACCATCCTCGGCTACCTGATGGTGCCCTATGCCACCCTGGCCTCCATGACCGGCAACGACTTGCTGCCAACCATGGGACGGGAATTCCTGGAGCAGCCCCTGATCACCAAAGTGGGCATCGTCATCGTCGCCCTGGCCTTCCTCTTCAACATCACCCTGACCGTGCTGAAAGGCCGCAAAACCGCCGTCAGCCTGGTGCTGTTGCTGGGCCTGTGGGGCTTGGCGGTGTTCTTCCTGTTCTCTTTCTACAACCCTTCCAACCTGGTGCTGGATAAGTACTTCTGGTGGTGGGTGGTTCACCTGTGGGTGGAAGGCGTGTGGGAACTGATCCTCGGCGCCCTGCTGGCCTTCGTGCTGATCAAGGTTACCGGCGTGGACCGGGAAGTGATCGAGAAGTGGCTCTACGTCATCATCGCCATGACCCTGATCACCGGCATCATCGGCACCGGCCACCACTACTTCTGGATCGGCACCCCCGCATATTGGCAGTGGTTCGGTTCCATCTTTTCCGCCTTGGAGCCCATCCCCTTCTTCATGATGACGGTGTTCGCCTTCAACATGGTGAACCGCCGCCGCCGCGAGCACCCCAACAAGGCCGCCACCCTGTGGGCCCTGGGCACCGGGGTAATGTCCTTCCTCGGCGCCGGCGTGTGGGGTTTCCTGCATACCCTGGCGCCGGTGAACTATTACACCCACGGCACCCAAATCACCGCCGCCCACGGCCACATGGCCTTCTACGGAGCCTACGTGCTGGTGGTGTTGTGCATCATCTCCTACGCCATGCCCATCCTGCGCGGCCGCGCCGCCAATTCGGGGCGTGCACAGGTGATGGAGATGTGGGCATTCTGGCTGATGACCGTGGCCATCGTCTTCATCACCCTGTTCCTCACCGCTGCCGGCATTCTGCAGGTTTGGTTGCAGCGGGCGACGGAGAATCCCATGCCCTTCATGATGGTGCAGGAGAAGATCGCCCTCTTCTACTGGCTGCGGGAAATTACCGGCGTGGTCTTCCTCATCGGGCTGGTGGTGTACATCCTGAGCTTCTTCGTCAAGGGTGAAACCAAGACCGCTTGATGGCTACTCGCGAGGAGCCTTCGGGCTCCTCTTTTTTCATCCCAATAACCGACCAAATGAGTAAACTAATAAAACCTGGGCAAAACCACGCCGCCAATCCTCCAGGGGATCTGGCGATCTGGTTTTTCATCTTCGCCGAGCTGCTGGCTTTCGGCATTTTCTTTCTTGCCTATGCCTTTACCCGCGCCGAGAATGTCGAACTGTTCAACCATTCCCAGTTGCTGCTCAACCGTGAGGCCGGCGCATTCAATACCCTGGTGCTGATTACCAGCAGCTACTTCGTGGTGCGTGCGGTTGCCGCCATCCGGGAAAATTTACCCCGCCACTGCGCTTATTGGCTTCTGGCCGCCATCGGCCTCGGCGGCGTGTTTGTGGTGGTCAAGCTGACGGAATTCCACGCCAAGTTTGCGGCGGGCATCACCCTGCATACCAATGCTTTCTATATGTTCTACCTGTCTCTCACCATTTTCCACTTCATGCACGTGCTGATGGGCATGGTGATCCTCGCCTTCGTCACCGCCAAGGCTTGGCGGGGAGGCTATTCCCCGGACAACCACACGGGTGTCGAAACCGGTGCCTCCTATTGGCATATGGTGGACCTGGTGTGGATCATCCTTTTCCCCTTGGTGTACATCATCCGCTGAGACCATGACATGAATGGCAATTCCAACTTCATTCGTCCCTGTACCCTTGTCTGGCTGGCTTTGGTGCTGCTCACCCTAATTACCTTCTCCATCGGCGAAGCAGGGTTGAGTGGCCCGAATGTCGTTCTGTTCCTCCTCGCCGTCGCCTTGGTGAAAAGCCATATGGTAGCCTCGTTCTTCATGGGCTTGCGCCGTACCCGGTTGCTCTGGCGAGCCATCATGGGGGCCTATCTCCTGCTGGTCGTCGGCCTCATCGCAGTGGCCTACTGGATGGGGCTGGCGGCCTAGCCTTGCGTTCCCTGCCGCTTTTGGTGAACAATGGACACAGGTTCATCGTCTCATCCTTAAAGACCCATAAATGCTCAACCAGACCGTAGCCGATTTCGAATTGCCCGCCACCGGCGGCCAGACTTTCCAACTCTCCGCTCGCAAGAACAAGTTCCTGGTCCTCTATTTTTACCCCAAGGACTCGACCCCAGGCTGTACCACCGAAGCCCAGCAGTTCCGCGACCTCTACCCGCGTTTTCAGGCCGCGGGCTGCGACGTGTTCGGTATCTCCCGGGATAGCCTGAAGTCCCACGAGAATTTCAAGGCCAAGCAGGAACTGCCCTTCGAATTGCTCTCCGACGCCGAAGAAAAGGCCTGTAATTTGTTCGGCGTCATCAAAATGAAAAATATGTACGGCAAACAGGTACGTGGCATCGAGCGCAGTACCTTCGTCATCGACGGCGGGGGTATCCTGCGCCGGGAATGGCGGGGAGTGAAGGTGCCCGGCCATGCCCAGGAAGTGCTGGAGTTCATCGAATCCCTTTAACCCCACCGCAATAAGGAAAAGGAAGCATGGCGCGAAAATCCCGCGTACAAACCAAGCTGTTCGTGCTCGACACCAACGTGCTGATGCACGACCCCACCAGCCTGTTCCGCTTCGAGGAACACGACATCTACTTGCCGATGACCACCCTCGAAGAACTGGACAACAACAAAAAAGGCGTGTCGGAAGTCGCCCGCAACGCCCGCCAGGCTAGCCGCTTCCTGGACGAAATCGTCGTCGATACCCGCAGCGACATGGACAAGGGCTTCCCCCTCACTGCCCATACCCAGACCGCCGCCGGCAGCCTATTCCTGCAAACCCAGGCGATTTCCACCGACATCCCCATCGCCCTGGCCAGCACCAAGGGCGATAACCAGATTCTCGGCGTTGTGCTCCACCTCAAGCACCAGCACCCCAACCGGCAAGTCATCTTGGTGTCGAAAGACATCAACATGCGCATCAAGGCACGGGCCCTGGGAATTCCGGCGGAGGATTACTTCAACGACAAGGTGCTGGAGGATACCGACATCCTCTACTCCGGCACACGGGAATTGCCTACCGACTTCTGGGACAAGCACGGCAAAGACATGGAATCCTGGCAGGAGGGCGGCCGTACTTTCTACAAGGTCAAAGGACCACTATGCAACTCATTGATGGTCAATGAATTTCTCTATCTTGAGAGCAGCAATCCGTTCTACGCCATCGTCACCAAGGTGGACGGCAAAACCGCCGTGCTGGAACTGCTCAAGGACTACACCCACCAGAAGAACAGCATATGGGGTATCACCGCCCGCAATCGGGAACAGAATTTCGCCCTCAACCTGCTGATGAACCCGGAGATCGACTTCATTTCCCTCCTCGGTCAAGCCGGCACCGGCAAGACCCTGCTCACCCTGGCCGCTGCCCTGACCCAGACCATCGAGCAGAAGCACTTTTCCGAAATCATCATGACCCGCGTCACCGTCCCTGTGGGCGAGGACATCGGCTTCCTTCCCGGCACCGAGGAGGAAAAGATGACTCCCTGGATGGGCGCCCTGGAAGACAACCTGGACGTGCTCAACAAGACCGATGACGAGGCTGGCGAATGGGGCCGGGCCGTTACCCAGGACCTGATCCGTTCCCGCATCAAGGTGAAGTCCCTCAACTTCATGCGGGGCCGCACGTTCCTGAAAAAATTCGTTATCATCGACGAAGCCCAGAACCTGACCCCGAAGCAGATGAAAACCCTCATCACCCGCGCCGGCCCCGGCACCAAGGTGGTGTGCCTGGGCAACATCTCCCAGATCGACACCCCCTACCTCACCGAGGGCAGTTCGGGTTTAACCTACGTGGTGGACCGTTTCAAGGGTTGGGGCCACTCCGGCCACGTCACCCTGCAACGGGGCGAACGGTCGCGACTGGCGGATTACGCTTCGGACGTGCTGTAGAGCACCGCAAGGTAGTCGAACAAGCAAGACGCCGCGGTTTCCCGCGGCGTCTTGCCTTTAGGCGCTAATTCCGGCGATTGAGGCTTGGGTGTTTTTATCCCCCGCCCTTGTGTTCCTCATACTTCCGGGCAAACACTTCCTCCATCTCGTCGATCACTTCCCGCGCCGATTTGCCATAGACCACGTGCTTGGTCATGAAACCGGCGGTTTCGTTGAGCAATTTGTCGGGGTTGATCATCGGGTAGGTGGTCCGCAGGCGCTTGATGGCGGCGATGACGCTTTCCTGTTCTGGGCGCGGAATGGGCAGGGGGTCGGTCGGCACAGGGGCGGCCTCTTCCGGCATGGTACGCCCCGCCAGGAATTCGGCAAAATCCAGCAGGCTTTGGCGCTGGGCCTCCGGTAGCTTGCGGAACAGTTCGAGCAGTTTCTTTTCGGCCGGCTTCATGACTTCATCCCTCTGTCGCTTTGGTTTGCTACACTCAAGCATTTCAACGGCCTCGCATCTTACCATGACCGCCGACGCGTCTCCCCCCTTCATCCGCGCCCTTCTCTCTCCTTCCACCTATCCCCATCCGGTCGAGGATGTGGAGTTGATCGAAACCCATATTTCCTGGGTGCTGCTGGCGGGGGAATTCGCCTACAAGATCAAGAAGCCGGTGGATTTCGGCTTTCTCGATTTTTCCACCCGGGACAAGCGCCGCTTCTATTGCGAGGAGGAATTGCGCCTCAACCGCCGCCTGGCGCCGTGCATCTACTTGGAAGTACAACCCCTCGCCGGCAACCCGGAGGCCCCCCTGCTCGGCGGCAAAGGCTCCCCCTTCGAGTACGCCCTGAAGATGCGGCGCTTCTCCCAGGAAAGCCGCCTCGACCACCTGCTGGAAAGCGGCCATCTCCCTGCCACCTTGATCGACCGCTTGGCGGAAAACCTGGCTGTATTTCATCTTGGCCTCCCTCCCGCAGCCGAAACCGCGCCCTACGGCACGCCGGAACGGGTGATTCAACCCATGGAGGAAAATTTCGCCCAAATCCGCCCCTTATTGGCCGAAACGGACGACCTGGGCCGCCTTGAGGCATTGCGCTCCTGGGCCGAAGGGGAATGCGCCCGACAGCGGCACCGGTTGACCGAGCGCAAGCGGAAGGGCTTTGTTCGCGAGTGCCACGGCGACCTGCACCTGGGCAACATCGTACTGCTGGAAGGCGAGCCGGTGCCCTTCGACTGCATCGAGTTCAACGATAACCTGCGCTGGATAGACAGTGTCAGCGACATCGCCTTCACGGTGATGGACCTGCTGGACCGGGGACGCCCTGACTTCGCCCATCGGCTGTTGAACGGCTGGCTGGGGCACACGGGGGATTACCAGGGGTTGCACCTGCTGCGCTTGTACCAGGTCTACCGGGCCATGGTACGGGCCAAGGTGGCGGCTTTGCGCGCCTCCCAGCCTGGGCACGACGCTACGTCATTGGCGACGGTATGGGCCGAGTACCGCGGCTATATCACGTTGGCGGAGCGGCTTTCCCGCCCCATGCCTCTCGCTCTGTTCCTTACCCACGGTTTTTCCGGCTCGGGGAAAACGACACTTACCCAGCCAATGGTGGAGCACTTCGGCACCATTCGGCTGCGCTCCGATGTGGAACGCAAACGTCTGTTCGGCCTCAAGAGCCTGGAAAAAAGCGCCTCGGGACTGGAGGGCGGCATTTATACTGCCGACGCCTCCACCCGTACCTACGGGCGGCTCGCTGAACTGGCCGCCCTGGTTATCGAGGCGGGCTATCCGGTGATCGTGGATGCCACCTTCCTGCGCCGAACCCAACGGGATACTTTCCGCGAACTGACAGTGCGGTTAAACGTACCCTTCTTTATCCTGGATTTTCAAGCGCCGCCGGAGACCTTACGGCAGCGCATCGGCCACCGTGCCATGGCCGACAACGACGCCTCCGAAGCGGACTTGGCCGTATTGGAAAAACAGTTCACCACCCAGGAGCCCTTGGCGGAATCGGAACAGCCTCATGTAATCGTGGTGGATAGCGAGGCGCCGGATGCGGCAGAGGGGCTTTGCACGGTGCTTGCAGGCAAGGGCATGCTCGGGCAGTAAAAATATGTACGCATTCCCGTCAGGGTTTCTTACAATCATCGCAACGGTCTTTTGTTCTCCTAGATAACAAACCACAAAGAACCCCTGTCCATGTCGATTTTTCCGAGAAAGAAACTGTCGCCCCGTCTTCAGCAGCTTGCCCATATCCCGCTGTTCTCGACCCTTACCCCAGCGGGGTTGATGGTGGTGGAACGCTTGCTCCACGAACGGGAATACGTCTCCAACGAGGTGATTTTCGATGAAGGCGAAGAAGCCCAGGCCCTGTACATCGTGCTCTCCGGCCGAGTGTTGATCAGCCGTCAGACTTCCTCCGGCCTGCAACGTATCGCCGAACTGGGGCCTGGTCAGTTTTTCGGCGACATGGCGCTGTTGGATAACTCGCCCCGCTCCGCCCAGGCGCGGGCGGCGGAAAACTGCGTTCTGGCGGCGTTTTTCCGGGAGGATTTCATCGGCCTGCTGGAAACCCACGCCGCCATCGCCTCCAAGCTATCCCTGCAATTGGCCCGCCATTTGGGCAACCGCTTGCGGGACGCGTTGCAGGCCAAGCCCTTCGAGTAAGCCATGCCATTCATCACCAGACAGTCATCGGCCGGTCCCGTGGTGTGGGCCAGTATTTTTACCGCAACCTGTCTGCTGCTGTTCTTTTTCCAGAAAATCCTCTGGCTGGTGGTGCCGTTCCTGCTTGCCTGCGTGATTTACTATGCCTTGTATCCCCTGGCGCAGCGGCTGATACTGGCGGGAATGGCCCAAGAACAAGCGGCGGCCTGGGTGGCCGGCAGCTTCACTTTCATCCTGACGGGGGTGCTGTTGCTGTTTTCTCCTTTGCTCGCCAGCAAGGGGGTGATGCTGCAGGAACTGGTCGATCATTATCTCGACGGCGGTCAGGACTTCCTGGAGAAGACCCTCTCCGAGATCGAAAGCAGCGCGCCTTTCTTTAGCAATGCCCACCTCAGCGACAAGGTGCATGAAAACCTCACCAGCTTCACGGACAACTTCGCCCAGGCCTACCTGATTCCCTTTTTGATGACCGCCGCGGGCTGGCTTCCCTCCCTGCTGCTGGCGCCGCTGGTGTCGTTTTTCATGTTGCGGGACGGACAGAAATTCAAGCGTTTCCTTCTTCAGGCGGTGCCCAATGCCTTCTTCGAGCGTACCCTGCACCTGGTCCATGAGGTCAACCAGACCGCGAAGGCCTATTTTCAGGGCATGATGGTGCTCACCGTACTCGATGCCCTGACCCTGGGCATCGGCCTGTGGCTTCTCGGCATGACCTCCCCCTTGACCCTGGGGATCATCACGGCGGTTCTCGCCTGGGTGCCCTTCGTCGGCTCGGTGGTGGGCTGCATTCTGGTGGTGCTGGTGGCCGCGGCCGATTTTCCCGCCCAGCCGGGCATGGCCTACGGCGCCATCGTGCTGTTCATCGTCGCCCGGATGCTGGACGACTTCCTCTACATGCCGATGACGGTGGGGCGCAAGCTGAAAATGCACCCGCTAATCACTGTTCTGCTGATTTTCATCGGGGGGGCCATTGCCGGCATTACGGGGCTGATGCTGGTGCTGCCCCTGGCGGGAATCGTCATGGTGATCGGCCAGACCATCGGCGGGGCCATGACCGACATGCGCCTGCGGGCGCGCCACCTTCACGGGGTAAGGCTGCGGCGAGATATCGCCAACCGGGATTTGTGACCCTCAGTCCTTACCCGCGCGCCAAATCGAGAACAGAATCCACATGCTGTTGACGAAGGCCAGCATGAAGCCGACAAAGCCGAACAAGGGCAAGCCGAACAAGGTTGGGCCACCCTTCACGGTCATGACGATGGAGGAGCCGATCACCAGGGAAGCGGTCAGGATGCCCATGGTCAAGCGGTTGGTGCTGCGGTCCAGTTGATGGCCGAAATGGTCGAGGCGCTTGAGATCGAGATCGATCTTGAAGCGGCCGCGGCGGGCTTCCTTCAACAGCCGCGCCACATCCCGTGGCAAGCCGGTGGCGAGGGCAAACAAATCCTTGAGGTGGCGCTTGGCGCGTTTCTGCAATGCCTGGGGCGAATAACGGTCGGTGATCACTTGGCGGACGAAGGGGCCGAGGTGGTCCACCATGTGGAATTCCGGGTCCAGTTGGCGCCCCAGCCCTTCCAAGGTCACCAGGGCCTTGAACAGCAAGGTAAGGTCTGACGGCAAAACCAGGGAGTGCTCCCGGATGATGGCGGCCAGCTCCCCCAGCAGCACGCCGAAGCGCACGTCCTTGAGCTGCATGTCCTCGTAGTTGTCCACCAGTTCATTGACGTCGCTGGCGAGCTTGACCTCATCCACGGCGGCATCCCCCACCCATTCCAGCAGGACCTCGAGCAGCCCGTCATCGTCCTTCCTGGACATGGCGGCGAGCAAGTCCACGATCTGATTGCGGCGGATTTCGGGCAGGCGCCCCACCATGCCGAAATCCAGCATCGCCAAGCGGTTTCCCGGCAGGTAGAAAACATTGCCGGGATGGGGGTCCGCATGAAAAAAGCCATGCACCAGGATCATCTTGAGCACGGCATCCGCACCGCGGGAGGCGAGGACCTTGCGGTCCATTCCCGCTACGTCCACGGCGGCCAGATTGTTGCCGTGCACCCCCTCGATGCGTTCCTG
>JAGUYQ010000334.1 GCA_020061285.1 Betaproteobacteria bacterium | reverse complement strand
AGTTCCCCCAGGGATTCGCTTTTCATCCGCAGGGCCACCAGCAGCCCGCCCAGTTCCAGGTCCGGGACGCCGCCGTCGAGGACGGCGGAGAAGAGGTGATAGGCTTCGTCCTCGCCCAAGTCCTGGGAGTCGGTGCAGCCGCGTGCGATGTGCTTGAGGGAACTGGCGAAATTCATTGGCGAAGAAACGAAAAAACCCGATTGCCAGCAGGGATGCAAGGGTCGTGCCAATAATTTTCTCTTTTTATATCAGTCCGATGGATGGGCGGCCTGGCCCGCGGTGTCTCGTTGTGGTGCGTCTTTGTCCCGTTCAGTGCACCGGAAGGGTGCCTGCCCGCAGCAGATGTTCGAACTCTTCCGCCGGCACCGGTTTGCTGAAGTAAAACCCTTGCACCTCATCGCAGCCGTGGGCGAGGAGAAACTCCGCCTGGGCGGAGGTTTCCACCCCCTCCGCCACGATGCTCAGGTTGAGGTGGTGGCCGAGGCTGATGATGGAGCGGGCGATGGCCACATCGTCGGAATTGTGGGGAATGTCGTCGATGAAGCTGCGGTCGATCTTGAGCACGTCCACCGGCAGGCGCTTGAGGTAGTTGAGGGAGGAATAGCCGGTGCCGAAGTCGTCCACCGACACCCGCACCCCCAACTCCCGCAGCCATTCCAGGGCGTCCAGGGCGGCGCGGTCGTTGTCCATCAGCAGGCTTTCGGTGATTTCCAGTTCCAGGTGCTGGGGCGGGAGCCCGCTTTCCCGCAGGGCGGCGGTGACGGTCTCGATCAGGTTGTTGCGCTTGAACTGCACCGGCGACAGGTTGACCGACATGCGCAGGGTGCGGAAGCCCGCCTCCTGCCACGCCAGGGTCTGATGGCAGGCCGTGGCCAGGACCCAGGCGCCGATGGGGACGATGAGGCCGGATTCCTCCGCCACCGGGATGAAATCGCCCGGGGGCACCAGTTTGCCGTCGGCGGCGCGCCAGCGCAGCAGGGCTTCGGCGCCGACGATCCTGCCGTTTCTCAGGCTGACCTTGGGCTGGTAATAGAGGACGAACTCGTTGCGTTCCAGGGCTTGGCGCAGGCCGGCTTGCACCTTCATGCGGCCCTGGGTTTCCACGTTCATGGTGGCGGAGAAGAACTGGAAATTGTTGCGCCCCTGGCTCTTCGCCGCGTACATGGCCATGTCGGCGTTTTTCAGCAATTGTTCCGGGTCGGCGTTTTCCACCGGATAGACGGTGATGCCGATGCTGGTGCTGGTGTAGACCTCGTTGCCGTCGAGAATGAACGGCTGCGCGAGGGTCCCCATGATTTTCTGCGCCATGGCCTCGGCGCCCTCGATGCCCTCCAGGTCGGTCTGGATGATGGCGAATTCGTCGCCGCCGAGGCGCGCCACGGTGTCCGTTTCCCGCAGGCATTCTTGCAGGCGGCTGGCGACGCTTTTCAGCAGCAGGTCGCCCACGTGGTGGCCGAGGGTGTCGTTGATTTCCTTGAAGCGGTCGAGGTCGAGGAAATGCAGCGCCATCAGGGTGTCGTGGCGTTTCGCCCCGGCCATGGCCAGCTTCAGGTGGTCCAGGAACAGGATGCGGTTGGCCATGCCGGTGAGCACGTCGTAGAAGGCCAGGTAGTTGAGCTGGCGTTCCGCCTGCCGCTGCTCGGTGATGTCCAGGAGTAGGCCGATCAGGGCCGGACGGCCTTGGTATTCCATGGGGCGGCTGTGGACTTCCACTTCGATTTGGCCGCCGTCCTTGCGGTGGGCCCGGTAAATGTTGCGGGAGCCCTCGATGTCGCCTTCGTTGCGCTTGCGGATGTTGTCCCGCATCCGTTCGTGGTCGGAAGCCACGACCAGGTCAAAGGGGCCGTAGCCCAGCATTTCTTCCACCGTGTAGCCGAAAATGGCCGCCATCCGCGGATTGACGTAGGCGAAGCGGTTGTCTTGGATAATGTAGATGCCGGCCAGGGATTGTTCCACCAGGGCGCGGAACAGGGCTTCCGCCTCGGCGAGCTGCTCCTGTTCCCGCTTGCGCTCGGTGAGGTCCACGATCATGCCCACCAAGCCGGCCACTTTGCCGTGAGAGTCGTTGAAGGTGGCCTTGTTGAACAGAAGGGTGCGCACTTCGCCGCTAGCGGTCGGTACGGCGTATTCATAAATCTGGAAACCCGGCCGGGCGAACAGGGCGTCATCCATCGCCTTGTACTTGTCGGCCGCGTCCTTGGGGGCCACTTCGTACACTGTCTTGCCCGCCACTTCTTCCGGGCTCAGGCCGTAGAAGCGGGAGAACGCCTGGTTGCAGCCCAGGTAGCGGCCCTCCCGGTCCTTGTAGAACACAGGGTTGGGGATGGCGTTGAACAGGGCCTGGATGAAATGCAGTTGCTCCTGCAAGGCCTGGCTGGTTTGCTCGCGCTCGGCTGCCAGCCTTTCGAGTGACCGGTTGGCCGCGGTCAATTCGTGGGTGCGGGCCGCCACCCGGTTTTCCAGTTCCGCATGGGCCTGGTGCAGTTCCCGCTCGGCGTTTTTGCGCTCGGAAATGTCCTCCACGAAAACGAGTACCCCGGTGACCCGGCTTTGCAGCAGGAGGGGCTGGAAAACAAAGCGGTATTCTCCCCCCTTGCCGCCCAGGGTGGAGGTATAGGGTGTCTCCAGGGTGGCCGCTTCGCCGGTCAATGCCCGGCGGACGAAGGGCACCAGGATGGTGTCCCGCGCGTCGGTAGTCATGTTGAAGCCGATGGCCTGCTCCCGGCGGGCGCCGATCGCCTCCAGGAAGGCGCGGTTGCAGTCCGTGATGCGTCCCGCGGTGTCGAGGCGCACCATGCCCACCGGCGCTTGGTCGAACAGGTGCTTCATGCGGATTTCGTTTTCCACCAGGGCGCGGGACGCCCGGTCCGCGAGTTCCCGCAGGCGGAGGGGGTTGCGGATGATGAACCATGCCAGCGTTGCCGCCACCAGGGCCAGCACGCCGCCTACGGCGCGCAAGCGGGAGAGGGCGGGGGGCGACACCCATCCCCCCGGCGGAATGGCGGCCAACTGCCAGGAACCGTAGGGGAGGGTGACGTCGAGGGTGACCGGGTCCTGGCGGGGGACCGGCCGATCCGCCTGCGGGGGATCAACTGGGGGTGGTGGAACCTGGCCGGCACGCGCTATGTCGAGGAGGACATGCGCAGCCTGGCCGGCTGGGGCGCCAACCTGGCGCGGCTCGCCGTCTACTACGACCACCTGGAGAGCGATGACCGCCCTGGCGTGTGGCTGGAGGAGGGCTTCCGCCAGGTGGACGAGGTGGTGCAGTGGGGCCGGCGCCACGGCGTCTACGTCGTCCTCGACATGCACAACGCCCCCGGGGGGCAGAACCCGTCGCACCACACCGTCGGCGGCAAGAACCGCATCTGGAAGGAGCCGGCCGCCCAGGAGCGCTTCGTGGCCCTCTGGCGGGAGATCGCCCGGCGCTATCGCGGCCGTCCCGAGGTCGCCGCCTACGAGCTGATGAACGAGCCGGAGACAAAGGGACAGATTCCGCCGGCGGAGCTGCGTGCCCTCTGCGAGCGCGCCATCGCCGCCATCCGCAGCGTCGACCGCGAGAAGATCATCGTCGTCATGGGCGACCACTACTCGGGGCCGGGGTCGCTCACCGACGACGTGAAGGTCGCCGACCCGAACGTCCTCTACACCTTCCACTTCTATGACCCCGGCCGGCTGACCCACCAGCACCCCCAGCCCGGCATCGGGTATCCCGACGACCTGGTGACGGGTACCCGGTGGATCGGCAACCTGAAGGACGGGCCGGGCATCT
>JAGUYQ010000108.1 GCA_020061285.1 Betaproteobacteria bacterium | reverse complement strand
GTGGCCCAGGAAGTGGTGCCCGAGGACTGGGGCGGCGACACTATGTTCGTCGAGGTGTCCGCCAAGAGCGGCCAGGGCATCGACGACCTCCTGGAAAGCGTGCTGCTCCAAGCCGAAGTGCTGGAGTTGACCGCGCCCAAGGACGCGCCTGCCAAGGGTTTGGTGATCGAAGCCCGTCTCGACAAGGGGCGCGGCCCGGTCTCGACCATCCTTATTCAATCCGGCACCCTGCGCCAGGGCGACGTGGTGCTGGCCGGCTCGGCTTTCGGCCGGGTGCGGGCGATGCTGGATGAGAACGGCAAACCGATCAAGGAGGCGGGCCCGTCCATCCCGGTGGAGATTCTGGGTCTGTCCGATGTGCCGGGTGCCGGCGAGGACGTGATGGTCCTGCAGGACGAGCGCAAGGCCCGTGAAATCGCCCTTTTCCGCCAAGGCAAGTTCCGCGATGTGAAGCTGGCCAAGCAGCAGGCCGCCAAGTTGGAAAACATGTTTGAACAGATGGGCGAGGGCGAGGTCAAGGTCCTGCCCCTGGTCATCAAGGCGGACGTGCAGGGTTCCTACGAGGCCCTGGCCCATGCGTTGCAGAAGCTGTCCACCGACGAGGTGAAGGTCAACATCATTCATAGCGGTGTCGGCGGCATCACCGAATCCGACATCAACCTGGCCCTGGCCTCCAAGGCGGTGGTGGTGGGCTTCAATACCCGCGCCGATGCCACGGCGCGCAAGCTGATCGATTCTTCCGGCACGCAGGTGCGCTACTACAACATCATCTACGACGTGGTGGATGACGTGAAAGCGGCCCTGTCCGGCATGCTGGCGCCGGAGCAGAAGGAAAATATGCTCGGCTTGGTGGAAGTGCGCCAGGTATTCCGCATCTCCAAGGTCGGTACCGTCGCGGGCTGTTATGTGCTGGACGGCATCATCAAACGTTCCGCCTCGGTGCGGGTGCTGCGTGACAACGTGGTGGTTCACACCGGCGAACTGGACTCCCTGAAACGTTTCAAGGACGACGTCAAGGAAGTGAAGTCCGGCTTCGAGTGCGGCCTGTCCCTGAAGAATTTCAACGACCTCCAGGAAGGCGATCAGCTCGAAGCGTTTGAAATGGTCGAAGTGGCGCGCAGCCTGTAAGCCATGCCGAAGGACTATCCCCGTGCCCGTCGCGTGGCCGAACAGATTCAGCGCGAGTTGGCGGACCTGATCCGTTTCGAGTTGAAGGACCCGCGGGTCGGCCTGATGGTGACCCTCACCGACGTGGAGGTCACCCAGGATATGTCCCATGCCAAGGTATTTTTCACCGTGATGGGCGACGCCGGGCAGATCACCGAGATTCAGCATGCCTTGCAACATGCGGCGGGCTTTCTGCGCACCCAGTTGTCTCAACGCATGAAGCTGCGCTCTATGCCTCAGTTGCATTTCCACTACGACGAGTCGGTGGAGCGGGGCATGCGTCTGGATAGCCTGATCGACCAAGCCGTGGCTCAAGACCGGCAGCGCTCGGGCGGCTCCGAGGAATAGCGAGGACCCGTTTGCAGTACAAAGCGGTCAAACGGCCGATAAGTGGCGTGCTGCTGCTCGACAAGCCGGCCGGCATCAGTTCCAACACGGCCCTCCAGAAAGCCAAGCGTCTTTACCAGGCGGCAAAGGCCGGGCATACCGGCAACCTCGACCCCTTCGCCACCGGCCTGCTGCCGGTTTGCTTGGGGGAGGCTACCAAGTTCTCCCAGTTTCTCCTCGACGCCGATAAAACCTATCAAGGCTTGATCCGCCTGGGGCAAACCACCACCACCGGCGACCCGGAGGGAGAGGTGTTGTCGCGGCAGGCGGTGGAGGTCAACTTGGAACAGGTGCAGGAGGTATTGCGCCGCTTTGTCGGCAAGATTTCCCAGGTTCCCCCCATGTATTCGGCTTTGAAGCGCGACGGCAAGGCCCTTTACGAATACGCCCGGCAGGGCGTGGAAGTGGCGCGCGCGGCACGGGAGGTAAGCATCTACAGCCTGTCCCTGGATCGCTTTGAAGGCGAGGAGATGCTGATCACGGTGTCGTGCAGCAAAGGCACCTATATTCGTACCCTGGCTGAGGACATCGGCAAGGCCCTAGGCTGTGGAGCTTATTTACAGGCTTTGCGCCGTACCGCCATCGGCGAGTTCGCCGTCGCGGATGCCCTGACTCTGGAGCAATTGGAAGCGATGCCGATGGAGGAGCGAGATGCGCGCCTGCTTCCCGCGGATTCGCTGTTGCAAGGCTATCCGCAAGCACAATTGGATGCGGACAGTGTCTTCTATCTCCAGCGCGGGCAGGCGGTGTGGCTTCCCCGCGTCGCCGCGCAAGGGGTGGTGCGGCTCTACGACGACAAGAACCGTTTTCTCGGCATCGGTGACGTGACGGAGGAGGGAAAAATCGCTCCCCGGCGCCTGGTTGTGTTCCCGCCCGGATAAATTGCACGGAACCGCTTGTTAAAGCACCGTCTGGAAAGGTAAAATAGTCAATTTTGGATTTGGAGTAAAAGAGACATGGCAATCACCAGCGCCGAAAAGTCGCAAATCGTGAAGGATTATCAGCAGGGTGCCACCGATACCGGCTCCCCCGAAGTGCAAGTGGCGATCATGACCACCCGCATCAATGAGTTGACCGGCCACTTCAAGACCCACGCCAAGGACCACCATTCCCGCCGTGGCCTGCTGCGCCTGGTCAGCAAGCGCCGCAAGCTGCTGGACTACCTGAAAGGCAAGAACGTTGATCGTTACCGCACTCTGATCGAACGTCTCGGTCTGCGTAAGTAATTGATAGTTGCCGCGCCCGGCGCGGTGGAGAAGCGGCCGGAAACGGCCTGACGGGCATCGATAGAGGACAGCGTTTTGAAACCAATCAAGAAGACCTTTGCATACGGCCGTCACCAGGTGACGTTGGAAACCGGGGAAATCGCTCGCCAGGCGAGCGGCGCGGTGATGGTGACCATGGACGATACCGCGGTGCTGGTAACCGCCGTGGGTGTCAAGGAAGCCAAACCCGGCCAGGATTTCTTCCCCCTGACGGTGGACTACCAGGAACGTACCTATGCTGCCGGGCGCATCCCCGGAGGCTTCTTCAAGCGCGAGGGCCGTCCTTCCGAGAAGGAGACCCTGACCTCCCGCTTGATCGACCGTCCCATCCGCCCGCTGTTTCCCGAGGGCTTCTACAACGAAGTTCAGATCGTCGCCACCGTCGTTTCCTCCAATCCCGAAATCGACGCCGACATCCCGGCGCTGATCGGCGCCTCCGCGGCCCTGGCCCTGTCCGGCATCCCCTTCCAGGGCCCCATCGGTGCTGCCCGTGTGGGCTACGCCGACGGACAGTACATTCTCAATCCCACCGCCAGCGAGTTGAGCGGAGAGTGCGAGTTGGACCTGGTCGTGGCCGGTACCAAGCAGGCCGTGCTGATGGTCGAGTCCGAGGCCCTGGAGTTGTCCGAGGAGGTGATGCTCGGCGCCGTGGTGTTCGGCCATGAGCAGATGCAGGCCGTGATCGACGCCATCAACGAACTGGCTGCCGAGGCGGGCGTCGAGTCCTGGGACTGGACGCCTCCCGCCAAGGACGAGGAACTGGTGAAGAAGGTGGCTGCCGCTGCCGAATCCGACCTCGCCGCCGCTTATGGCATCAAGCAGAAGCTGGCCCGCCTGGCGAAGGTGGACGAGGTGCGCAACAAGGTATTCGGCGAGTTGATTACCGCTGAAACCGATCTCCATGCCGCCAACCAGGTCAAGGCCATTTTCGGCGACCTGGAATCCCGTATCGTGCGCGGCCAGATTCTGGCCGGCGAGCCTCGCATCGATGGCCGCGATACCCGCACCGTGCGCCCGATCACCATCCGTACCGGCGTTTTGCCGCGCACCCACGGTTCCGCCCTGTTCACCCGCGGCGAGACCCAGGCCCTGGCCGTGGCGACTCTCGGCACCGGCCGGGACGAGCAGACCATCGACTCCCTGCAGGGCGAGTACAGCGAACGCTTCATGCTGCACTACAACATGCCCCCCTACGCCACCGGCGAAACCGGCCGCGTGGGCTCTCCCAAGCGCCGTGAAATCGGCCATGGCCGTCTCGCCAAGCGCGCCCTGGTGGCGGTGCTGCCGAAAGCCTCGGATTTTGCCTATACCATGCGCGTGGTGTCGGAAATCACCGAGTCCAACGGCTCCAGTTCCATGGCTTCCGTTTGCGGCGGCTGTCTGGCGTTGATGAATTCCGGCGTGCCCCTGAAGGCCCACGTGGCCGGCATCGCCATGGGCCTGATCAAGGAAGGCAATCGCTTCGCCGTGCTGACCGACATCCTGGGCGACGAGGATCACCTCGGCGACATGGACTTCAAGGTGGCCGGCACGGAATCCGGCATTACCGCCCTGCAGATGGACATCAAGATTCAGGGCATCACCAAGGACATCATGCAGGTCGCCTTGACCCAGGCCCGCGAAGGCCGTATGCACATCCTCGGCCTGATGAAGGAGGCCGTGCCATCGGCCAGCAGCACCATGTCCGCCTACGCGCCGCAGATCGTCACCATCAAGATCAATCCGGAGAAAATCCGCGACGTGATCGGCAAGGGCGGCGCCGTGATTCGCGCCCTGACCGAAGAAACCGGCACCACCATCGACATCGCCGAGGACGGTACCGTTTCCATTGCCGCCGTGGGCACCGACAGCATCGAGAAAGCCAAGAAGCGCATCGAGGAAATCACCGCCGAAGTGGAAGTGGGCAAGATATACGAAGGCACCGTGCTCAAGCTGCTGGACTTCGGCGCCATCGTCAGCGTGCTGCCGGGCCGCGACGGCCTGCTGCACATTTCCCAGATCGCCCACGAGCGCGTCAACGCCGTCGCCGACCACCTCAAGGAAGGCCAGATGGTGCGTGTGAAGGTATTGGAAGCCGACGAGAAGGGCCGTCTGCGCCTCTCCATGAAGGCCATCCTGGAGCCGCCGGCGCCTGTCGAACCGGCTGCCCAGTAAGCGGATAGCGCAACCCAGGAAAAGGCAGCTTGAAGCTGCCTTTTCCGTTTGTTAGGCTTGCTTTCCTATGAGCGACGCACAACTCGATTCCCTGAAAACCCCGCCCCACTCGGTGGAAGCGGAGCAGTCCGTCTTGGGCGGACTGCTGATGGAAAACTCCGCCTGGGACCGCATCGCCGATGTGCTCGGGGCGGAGGATTTCTATCGCCAGGACCACCGGCTGGTATTCAAGCACATCATGAAGCTGCTGGAACAGGGGAAGCCGGCGGACGCCATTACCGTCGCGGAATCCCTGGAGAATTCCGCGGAATTGCAGAATGTCGGCGGTTTGCCCTACATCGGCGCCCTGGTACAGAACACCCCCAGTGCAGCCAACATTCGCCGCTATGCGGAAATCATCCGCGAGCGCTCGGTGATGCGCAAGTTGGCGGAGGTCGGCACCGGCATCGCGGAGAGCGCGCTTAATCCCATGGGACGCAATGCCAGCCAATTGCTGGACGATGCCGAAGCCAAGGTATTCGAGATTGCCGAGGCTGGCGCCAAGGGGCAAAAGGGCTTCGTGGAAATCGCGCCGCTCCTTACCCAGGTGGTGGAGCGCATCGACATGCTCTACAATCGCGACGACCCGAGCGAGGTGACCGGCATTCCCACCGGCTACGTTGACCTCGACCGCATGACCTCCGGCCTGCAACCCGGCGACCTGATTATCGTGGCGGGCCGCCCGTCCATGGGCAAGACCGCCTTTTCGCTCAACATCGCGGAGCATGTGGCCCTGGAAGCGGGGCTGCCGGTGGCGGTGTTCAGTATGGAAATGGGCGGCACCCAATTGGTGACCCGGATGATCGGCTCGGTTGGGCGCCTGGATCAGCACAAGTTGCGTACAGGCCGCCTGGAGGAGGATGACTGGCAGCGCCTCACCTACGCTTTGGGCAAGCTCAACGACGCCCCGGTTTTTATTGACGAAACCCCGGCCCTCAACTCCATGGACCTGCGCGCCCGCGCCCGCCGCGTCTCCCGCCAATGCGGGAAACTGGGGCTGATCGTCATCGACTACCTGCAACTGATGTCCGCCACGTCCTCGGGAGAAAACCGTGCCACGGAAATCTCGGAAATCTCGCGTTCCCTGAAAGCCCTGGCGAAAGAACTCGATGTCCCCGTCATCGCCCTGTCCCAGCTCAACCGCAGCCTGGAGCAGCGCCCCAACAAGCGCCCGGTGATGTCCGACCTGCGCGAATCCGGCGCCATCGAGCAGGATGCCGACGTGATCCTGTTCATCTACCGGGACGAGGTGTACAGCAAGGAGGATACCAAGCCCGAAGACAAGGGCGTGGCCGAAATCATCATCGGCAAACAGCGTAACGGCCCCATCGGCACCGTGCGGCTGACCTTCCTGGGCGAGCACACCCGCTTCGAGAACTACGCGTCCGCGGGCAGCGGCGGCTATTAACCAAGGATGAAGACACCAGGATGAAGAAGGATGAAGGAAAAAGCGTAATGGCCGGTGTTGGAGGCGCAATCTTCCTCCTTCATCCTTCATGCCCCATCCTTTAATCCATGCGTCCAATCCGCGCCCGCATTTCCCTTTCCGCCCTGACCCACAACTTTGCCGTGGCGAAGTGCCATGCGCCCCATGCCAAAACTCTGGCGGTGATCAAGGCCAACGGCTACGGTCACGGCATGCTGCGGGTGGCGCAGGCGTTCAGGGAGGCGGAGGGTTTCGCCGTCCTCGCCCTGGAGGAGGCACTCGCCCTGCGGGATGCGGGCTACGGCCACCCCATCCTGCTGCTGGAAGGCTTCTTCGACGCTTCCGAACTCCCCGCCCTGGCCGCCAATCGTATCACCACGGTCGTGCATAGCGAATGGCAGGTGGCGGCCCTGGAGCAGGCGGCTCCGGCTCAGCCGATGGGCGTCTTCCTCAAATTCAACAGCGGCATGAATCGCCTTGGTTTCAAGGCTGATTGCGTGCCGGGAGTGCTGGATCGCCTGCGCCGTTGCGCCAGCGTGGGAGACATTACCCTCATGAGCCACTTCGCCACCGCCGACGAACCCATGGGCATCGCGTGGCAGAGCGGTGCGGTGGCCCGCTTGCACAAGGAGCTCGGCCTCCCCGGCAGTTTCGCCAATTCCGCCGCCGTGCTGCGCTTTCCCGAAATCCATGCCGACTGGGTGCGCCCCGGCATCATGCTCTACGGTTCCTCGCCCTTCGCCGACCAAGCGGCGGAGTCCCTCGGCCTCAAGCCGGTGATGACTCTGGAAAGCCGCCTTATCGCCGTGCAGGAATTGCCTCCCGGCGACAGGCTGGGCTACGGCGCCTTGTTCCAGGCCGAGCAAACCACCCGCGTGGGCATCGTCGCCTGCGGCTATGCCGACGGCTACCCTCGCCACGCCCCCACGGGAACGCCTATTTTGGTGAACGGCCAACGCACGCGCACCCTGGGGCGGGTGTCCATGGACATGCTGTTCGCCGATATCACCCACATCCCCGGTGCGGACGTAGGCAGCCCCGTGGTGCTATGGGGAGAAGGCATGCCGGTGGACGAGGTGGCAGCCGCTGCCGACACCATCAGCTATGAATTGTTGTGCGCCTTGGCAGCGCGGGTGCCCGTGGTGGAAGAATAGGGCGATTGCATTTGTTGTCTCGATGGATATACTTACAAAGTAATTACTTTATAGAGGCGTCGCCATGCAGTCCAAAATCATATCCATCGGCAATTCCAAGGGGGTGCGCATCCCCAAGGCCATGCTGGAGGAGTGCCACATCCAGGCCGACCAGGAAGTGAGCTTGACCGTGGTCGATGACTCCATCGTCATTTCGCCCCTGAGAAAACCGCGCCAGGGCTGGGAAGAGGCTTTCCAGATGGGCGGCCAGGCGGAGCGTGAAGACCTGTGGGAGGGAGCTCCCCTCGTGGAAGGCGACGAGGCGGAGTGGCAATGGTAAAGCCGCCCAAGCGTGGAGAAGTGTACCTGGTTAACCTCGACCCCACCGTCGGCAGCGAGATCAAAAAGACGCGCCCTGGCCTCGTCGTTTCGCCGGACGAGGCGAATGCCTTTCTCAACACCGTGATCATTGCCCCCCTCACCTCCACCCTCAAACCCTACCCCACCCGCGTCGAACTTGATTTTCAGGGAAGGGGAGGCAGCATAGCCCTGGACCAGTTGCGTTCCGTGGACAAGACACGGCTAGTCAAGGGCGTCGGTAAGCTGGAAGCGCCCACTCTTGGCAAGGTGCTGGGGGTGTTGGCGGAAATGTTCGCGGAATAGTGGCATGGAGCATCGGCGTAGCGTGGCCGCTCAATACCAATCGAGTGCGAGGAGAATTATGAGAAGCATTACTGCCATCATTTGCCGTCTTTGACGATGTGGTACTGCGCTTCGAGAAATCATCTGAAGCGTGGTAGCGTGAACAGGTAGCAATGGCGCTTAATGCTTCGGGGCTTATCTTATCTTCTGATGCAAAGAAATGTTGGAAAGAAGGGAACAAGGAACGTGCGGAAGCCATGCTTGAACAAGCGCTAAAGAAGATCGAACGGGCATTGGAGCGGCTTCCTGGCATACCCATCTATCTAGGCAACAAGGGTTATATCCTATTTCTGCTGGGTAAGATTGCTGAGGCGAAATCTGTCTTGGTAGAGGCAATCCGTTTAGGCGGAGAGGATGTGCGGCGGACCGAACTCAAAAATGCAGAAATTTTTCCCCTCCCCCAAGACGAGGAATTCAAGGCGCTGATCAACAGCCTCTGACAAGCATATGGCAAAAGCGAAAACCCTTTACACCTGCACCGAGTGCGGCGGCCAAGTGCCCAAGTGGCAGGGGCAGTGCCCCCACTGCCTGGCCTGGAATACCCTGGTGGAGACGGTGGCGGAGGCGGCCTCCACCCACCGGTACGCGGGCTTGGCCCAGGCGAGCAAGATGCAGCGCCTGTCGGAGGTGGAGGCTCAGGAGGTGCCGCGCCAGCCCACCGGCATCGCCGAGTTCGACCGGGTGCTGGGAGGGGGAATGGTGGACGGGGCGGTGGTGCTCATCGGCGGCGATCCCGGTATCGGCAAGTCCACTCTCTTGCTCCAGGCCCTGTGCCACCTTTCCGCCAAGCGCAAGGTGTTGTACGTCAGCGGCGAGGAATCGGCCCAGCAGATCGCCTTGCGGGCCAAGCGGCTGCAACTGGATGCGGGCGGGGTACACCTGCTGGCGGAAATCCAACTGGAAAAGATTCTTGCCACCCTGACTTCCCAGGAACCCCAAGTGGCGGTGATCGACTCGATCCAAACGGTATATTCGGAGGCTCTCCAGTCCGCACCGGGCAGCGTGGCCCAGGTGCGGGAGTGCGCCGCCCAGTTGACCCGCCACGCCAAGCAGAGCGGCACAGCGGTGATCATGGTGGGGCACGTCACCAAGGAAGGCGCCCTGGCTGGGCCCAGGGTGCTGGAGCACATCGTCGATACGGTGCTGTATTTCGAGGGCGACAGCAATTCCAGCTTCCGCCTGGTGCGGGCCTTCAAAAACCGCTTCGGGGCGGTGAACGAGTTGGGGGTCTTCGCCATGACGGAAAAAGGGCTGAAGGAGGTTAACAACCCGTCGGCCCTCTTTCTTTCCCACCACGGCCAGGATGTGGCGGGTTCCTGTGTCATGGTCACCCAGGAGGGTACCCGGCCCCTGCTGGTGGAGGTTCAGGCCCTGGTGGACGAGGCTCATTCGCCCACTCCCAAGCGTCTTTCCGTGGGCCTGGAGCAGAACCGGCTGGCCATGCTGCTGGCGGTGCTGCACCGCCACGCGGGCATCGCCTGCTTCGACCAGGACGTGTTCGTCAATGCCGTGGGGGGGGTGAAAATCACCGAGCCGGCGGCGGACTTGGCGGTGCTGCTGGCCATCGTTTCCTCCCTGCGGGACAAGCCCCTGCCGCCCAAAACGGTG
>JAGUYQ010000228.1 GCA_020061285.1 Betaproteobacteria bacterium | reverse complement strand
CCCTGGCCGGCCAGGGAGAGGCGGTCATGCGCGAAGCCGCCGCGGAAATGGGCCGGATCGCCGAATCGGTGACGGAGTCGGCCCAGTTGATCGGCAACCTGGGAGAGAGCTCCGCCCAGATTTCCGCCATGGTCGGAGTTATCCGGGAAATCGCCGATCAGACCAACCTGCTGGCCCTCAACGCGGCCATCGAGGCCGCCCGCGCCGGCGAGCAGGGGCGGGGCTTCGCGGTGGTGGCGGACGAGGTCAGGAAGCTGGCGGAACGGACCGCCAACTCGACCCTGGAGATCACCGCCATCGTCGAGGGTATTCACCGGGACACCTTGGGCGTGGTGGCCCACATGGAGGAAAGCAGCGAGTGGGTGCGGGGCGGAGTGGAGCTGACCAACCAGGCGGCCGGCTCCATGGCGGAGATTTGCACCGGCACCAGCCGGGTGGTGGCCGAGGTCGGCAATATTTTCGGCGCGTTGCAGGAGCAGAGCGGCTCCAGCAACGCCATCACGGCGGACGTGGAGAAAATCGCCGGCATGACCGAGGAGACGGTGCGGGTGGCGGAGGAAATCGCCCAGGAGGCGCAAAACCTCGAGGCGCTGGCCGGCGCGCTGCAACACGAGGTGCGGGAGTTCCGCCTCTAGGGGGTGGTCGCCGGGAGGGGGTCAAGGTTCGGTTTTTGTTGCGGAAGATGGTAAACTTACATCTTTCTGCGGAATCTCGACAAAGGACAGGAATCCCCAATGTTCAGCGCCAAACAGACCCTTGCAAGCTTCGACCCCGACCTGTGGAAAGCCATGGAGGATGAGCGTCATCGCCAGGAAGACCACATCGAACTGATCGCTTCCGAGAACTACACCAGCCCGGCGGTGATGGAAGCCCAGGGCTCGGTGCTGACCAACAAGTACGCCGAGGGCTATCCCGGCAAGCGCTACTACGGCGGTTGCGAATACGTGGACGTGGCCGAGCAGCTCGCCATCGACCGCGCCAAGGCCCTGTTCGGCGCCGAGTATGCCAACGTCCAGCCCCACTCCGGTTCCCAGGCCAACGCGGCGGTATACCTGTCCGTGCTCAAGCCCGGCGACACCATCCTCGGCATGTCCCTGGCCCACGGCGGCCACTTGACCCACGGCGCCGGGGTGAACTTCTCCGGCAAGGTGTTCAACGCCGTCACCTACGGCCTGAACGAGCAGGAAGAAATCGACTACGACGAAGTCCAGCGCCTCGCCACCGAGCACAAGCCGAAGATGATCGTCGCCGGCGCCTCCGCCTACGCCCTGGTGATCGACTGGAAGCGCTTCCGCAAGATCGCCGATTCCGTCGGCGCCTACCTCTTCGTGGACATGGCCCACTACGCCGGTCTCGTGGCCGCGGGCGTGTATCCCAGCCCCGTGGGCATCGCCGATTTCGTCACCACCACCACCCACAAGACCCTGCGCGGCCCCCGGGGCGGCCTGATCCTGTCCAGCGCCGAGCACGAGAAGGCCCTCAACTCCGCCATCTTCCCCAATATCCAGGGCGGCCCCCTGATGCACGTCATCGCCGCCAAGGCGGTGGCCCTCAAGGAAGCGGCGAGCAAGGAATTCAAGACCTACCAGACCCAGGTCATCGCCAACGCCCAGGTGATGGCCAAGGTGCTTCAGGAGCGCGGCCTGCGCATCGTCTCCGGCCGCACCGAGAGCCACGTCTTCCTGGTGGACCTGCGGGCCAAGAAGATCACCGGCAAGGACGCCGAGGCCGCCTTGGGCCGCGCCCACATCACGGTGAACAAGAACGCCATCCCCAACGACCCCGAGAAGCCCTTCGTCACCAGCGGCATCCGCATCGGCTCCCCGGCCATGACCACCCGCGGTTTCAAGGAGATCGAGGCCGAGAAGCTGGCCAACCTGATCGCCGACGTGCTGGACGGCCCCATGGACGAAGCCGTCCTGTCCCGTGTGGCCGACGAAGCGAAGGCGATGTGCGCCAAGTTCCCGGTGTACGGAAAATGAGCCGAGAGCAGAGAGTAGAGCGTAGAGGGCAAAAGCTCGGGACTTCTCCGCTCTCGACTCTCGGCTAACCACCATGAAGTGTCCCTACTGCGGCGCCACCGACACCCAAGTCATCGACTCCCGTGTCAACGAGGAAGGCGACAGCATTCGCCGCCGCCGGCGCTGCCAGGCCTGCAACAAGCGCTTCACCACCTACGAGGTGGTGGAACTGCGCATGCCCCAACTGGTGAAAAGCAACGGCAGCCGCGAGGAGTTCTCACGGGACAAGCTCCGCGTCGGTTTCACCCGCGCCCTGCACAAGCGCCCGGTGTCCGCCGAACTGGTGGACGAAGCCATCGAGCGCGTGGTGCAGAAGCTGCTCTCCCTGGGTGAGAAGGAAATCCCCGCCCGCCAGGTGGGCGAACTGGTGATGAACGAGTTGCGCAAGCTCGACAAGGTGGCCTACATCCGCTTCGCCTCCGTCTACCGCAGCTTCCAGGACGTGGACGATTTCCGCGACGTGATCGAGGACCTGGGCGAGTAATGCCGGGGGTGTTTTCCGCAGCGGACCACGCCTTCATGGCCCGTGCCCTGCAACTGGCCGCCAACGGCCTCTATACCACCACTCCCAACCCCCGCGTCGGCTGCGTCCTGGTCAAGGACGGCGAAATCGTCGGCGAGGGCTGGCACCAGCGGGCCGGCGAGGCCCATGCGGAAATCCACGCCCTACGCGCTGCCGGGGCCAAGGCCCAGGGCGCTACCGCCTACGTGACCCTGGAGCCGTGCAGCCACCACGGCCGCACGCCCCCTTGCGCCGAAGCCTTGGTCGATGCCAAGGTGGCACGGGTGGTGACGGCCATGGGGGACCCCAACCCCCTGGTGTCCGGCAACGGCCTCGCCATGCTGGAACTGGCCGGCATTCCCACCGCACGGGGCCTGCTGGAGCAGGAAGCGCGCAAGCTCAACGCCGGCTTCATCTCCCGCATG
>JAGUYQ010000182.1 GCA_020061285.1 Betaproteobacteria bacterium | reverse complement strand
TGGTCGAGATCGATCATGATCGATCTCGACCACTTCAAGGAGGTCAACGATACCCTCGGCCACCAGGAGGGCGACGCCCTGCTCAAGGCGGTCGGCAGGGTCCTGATGAAGCGGGTGAGGCAAGCGGATTTCGCCGGCCGCCTGGGGGGGGACGAGTTCGCCCTGGTCCTGGTCAACGCCGACGAGAAGGGCGCGCGGCAGTTTGCCGACAAAATCCGCGCCGCCCTGCTCGCCGCCATGAAGCAGCGCCGCTGGCCGGTGACCTTCAGCATGGGGGTGGCGGTTTTCCCGCAGCCGCCCCATAATGTGGACGGCTTTCTGGCCCCGGCCGACGCCCTGATGTATCGGGCCAAGGAGGAAGGCAAGGACACTATCCGCTTCGCCTTGCAGGAAAGCGCGTCATAAGACTCTTTTTGATATCTGGCAGGCCATCCCCATGCAGTTGAGTTTTCTACCCCAATGGCCGCTTGAGGCCAACCATTTCGTTCTTTTCGGCATCATGCTCCTGCTGGGGCTGGTGGGAGGGGAAGTGGCGCGCCGCACCGGCTTTTTGCCTCGCATCACCGGTTTCATCGTCATCGGCTTCGTCATGGGGCCCAGCGTCGCGGGCATCCTGACCCCGGAAATGCTCGGCCAAGCCGGGGTGTTCGTGGACATCGCCCTCGGCCTGATCCTGTTCCAGCTCGGTTACCAACTGCACTTCCGCGAGGTGGCGCGGGACCGGCCCCTGCTCCTGCAAGCCTTGCTGGAGAGCGCCCTGTCCTTCACCCTGATTTATGTCGTGCTGGCCTATCTGGGCGTCGGCCGGATGCACGCCGGACTGTCCGCCGCCATCGGCATTTCCTCCTCGCCGGCGGTGATCCTGCTGGTGGTGCGGGAATTGAACGCCCGCGGCATCGTCACCGAGCGGGCCCTGAGCCTGGTGGCGATCAACAACATTCTGGCTTTTTTCGCCTTTTCCGCCATCCTGCCCTTTCTCCATTACCAGAGCCAGGCGGAATGGAGCACCGTGTTCTTCCAGCCGGTCTACCGCCTGGGCATGGCCCTGGTGTTGGCCTACCTGCTGTTCCAGGTGTCCCTGCGCCTCGCCCTCATGATCGGCTACCGGGAGAGCGCCCAATTTGCCCTCCTGGTGGGGGTGATCATCACCGCCATCGGCGCCGCCAAGCTGCTCAACTGCTCGGTGCTGCTCACCCTCCTGGCCCTCGGCCTGATGTCCCGCAACCTGGACCGGGAGGGAAAGCTGCTGGAGGTGGAATTCGGCCACGGCGGCCAGATTTTCTTCGTCCTCCTGTTCGTGGTGGCCGGGGCCAAGCTGCACATCCATGAGCTCACCGTGGTGGGATGGGCCGCCCTGGCTTTCGTGGTGGCGCGGCAGGCGGGAAAATGGTTCGGGGTGATGCTGCTGGCGCGCTCCTCCGGCCTCTCCCTGCGCCAGGGCAATCTCGTCAGCTTGACCCTGGCCCCCATGGCCGGTCTGGCTATCGGCCTGGTGCAAAGCACTTCCAGCATGTATCCCGATTTCGGCGCCACTCTGTCCGCCATCGTCCTGGCGGCGGTGGCGATCCTGGAGACTCTCGGCCCCATCGCCACCGAGTTCGCCCTCAAGCGGGCCGGCGAGGTGGAAGCCGACCGCACCGCCGAGCACTGATTCGGCGGAGGGGGGAACTCCTTCCTCTCGAGCCGCTCTTGTTTATGGGCGCCGCCGTTTCGCGGCGCCACGCTTTGAACCGAGAAGAGGAGTGAGCGATGCGATTGCTGTTGACCAAGCTAGGAATGGACATGGACCCGGCGTGGCTGGATTTTCTGGCCACTTTGCTCCACGTGGCGGGGATACTCGTCGCCGCGTGGCTGGCCCTGTGCCTGAGCCGGCGGGTGATCCGCCATCTGCGGGAGCGGCTGTCCGGCCAAGTGGACGGGATGGAGAACGTCAAGCGCATCGAGACCCTCAGCCAAGTCATCCGCTACGGCGCCACGGTGGTGATTTTCGTTTTCGCCGGCATGCTGGTGCTGGGGGAACTGGGGGTTTCCATCGCGCCGGTGCTCGCCACCGCCGGGGTGGCGGGCATCGCCATCGGCTTCGGCGCCCAGAGCCTGGTGAAGGATTATTTCACCGGCTTTTTTCTCCTCCTGGAAAACCAGTTGCGCAAGGGGGACGTGGTGGAGGTGGGGGGCAAGGCCGGCCTGGTGGAGGAGGTGACCCTGCGCTACGTGCGCCTGCGGGATTACGAAGGGCGGGTCCACTACGTGCCCCACGGCCAGATCACCACCGTCACCAACTACAGCCTGGAATACGCCTTCGCGGTAATCGACGTGGGCATCGCCTACGGGGCGGACATCGAGACGGCCCTTGCCATCATTCGCCGCGTGGCGGAGGAATTGCGGCAGGACCCGGAACTCGGCCCCCGCGTCGTCGAGGAACTGGAAGTGGCAGGAGTGGAGAAATGGGCCGATTCGGCGGTGGTGCTGCGCTGCCGTTTCAAGGTCCGGCCCCTGGAACAGTGGACGGTGCGGCGGGAATTCCTCAAGCGCCTGAAGTACGCCTTCGACGGGGCGGGAATCGAGATTCCCTATCCCCATCTCACCCTTTATTTCGGCCAGGAAGGCGCCCTTTCCGCCCTGCCGCAACGGACCTAGGAAGAGGCTGGGCGCTCCTTGGCTTCCGCCAGCAGCAGGCCCGCCGGGAAGCGGGCCAGGAGCTTGGCCA
>JAGUYQ010000150.1 GCA_020061285.1 Betaproteobacteria bacterium | reverse complement strand
CCAGGCCGTAGCCCGCCGCCACCCAGCCCTTGGCGTGGCCCCGGCGGTCCATGAGCACCCCGGAAAACAGCTTCAGCAGGCTGGCGGTGGCCTCGGCGATGCCCTCGATCAGCCCCAGGGCGCGGGGGCCGGCCATCAGCACCGAGGCGAGGAAAAGGGGCACCAGGGGATAGACCAGTTCGCTGGTGGAATCGTTGAACAGGCTCACCAGCCCCAGCAGCCATACGGTGCGGGGAAGCCGGCGCAGCGCCTGGAACATCAGGCCGCCTGCCGCGCCAGGTAGTCGGCCAGCTCCCTTGCCGGCATCGGCTTGGCGAAATAGAAGCCCTGGGCGAATTCGCAGCCGGCGTCGGCGAGGAAATCCACCTGCTCGATGATTTCCGTCCCCTCCGCCACCACCTCCAGGTTCAGGGCGTGGGCCAGGCTGATGACGGCGAGGCTGATGCCGACGTCGTGGGAATCATGGGGGATGTCCATGATGAAGGAGCGGTCGATTTTCAGCTCGTCGATGGGGAAGCGCTTCAAGTAGTTGAGGGAGGAGTAGCCGGTGCCGAAATCGTCCACCGCGATCCGTACCCCCAGCGCCTTGAGGGTCCGCAAATGCAGCCCGCTCTTCTCCACGTCCTTCATCAGGGCGCTTTCGGTGACCTCCAGGGTCAGCCGGGCCGGCGTCACGCGGTAGCGCTCGAGGAGGACGCGCACGTGTTCGGCCAAGGAGGGATTCTCCAATTGGCGCGGCGATACGTTGACGGCGATTTGCAACTCGTGGAGGCCCTGGCCGCTCCACTCCGCCAGTTGCTTGATAGCCTCTTCCAGCACCCACAGGCCGATTTCCTCGATCAAGTGGCTCTCCTCGGCCACCGGGATGAAGCGGTCCGGGGGAATGAAGCCTTTCTGCGGATGAATCCAGCGCAGCAGCAGTTCCGCTCCCACCATCCGCCGGTCGGCAAGGCGTATCTGGGGCTGGAAGTAGGGCTGGAAGGCGCCCTGGGCAATGGCGTTGCGCAATTCCTTTTCCATTTCCATGCGCTCGGCCAGGGCCGCATTGAGCTGCTGGGTGAAGAACTGGTAGTTGGCCCGCCCCTTTTCCTTGGCGGAATACATGGCGGTATCGGCGTGCTTGAGCAGGTCCTCGATGTTGGAGCCGTCGTCGGGATAGACGCTGATGCCGATGCTGGGCGTAATGCTGAGGTGCTCGCCGTCGATGTCGTAGTCGTCCGACAGGATGTCGAGGAATTTCGCCGCCAAATGGGCCACGTCGGCGATCTCGCCGATCTCCTGCAGGACGATGGCGAACTCGTCCCCCCCCTGTCGGCTGACCGTATCGTCGCCCCGCACCGCGCCGAGAAGGCGCTCCGCCACGTGCTGGAGCAGCTTGTCCCCCATCTGGTGGCCGAGGGTATCGTTGATCAGCTTGAAGCGGTCCAGGTCGATGAACAGCAGGGCCACCCGGTCGCCACGGCGGCGCGCGTGGGCCATCGCCAGCTTGAGCCGGTCCCGCAGCAGCACCTGGTTGGGCAAGCCGGTGAGATGGTCGTGGTGCGCCATGTGGCGGATGCGCGCCTCGTTTTCCTTGAAAATCGTGGCGTCGGAAAAGTTGGCGATATGGTGGGTGATGCGCCCCCCGTCGTCCCGCAGCAGGGTGATGGTCAGCCATTCCGGGAACACCTCGCCGTTCTTGCGCCGGTTCCAGATTTCTCCGCGCCAGTAGCCGTCCCGCAACAGCTTGTTCCACATGTCCCGGTAAAAAACGTCGTCGTGCCGCCCGGAAGCGAGCAGGCGCGGATTCTTGCCGACCACCTCCTCCACGCTGTAGCCGGTGATGGCGGCGAAGGCACGGTTGGCGGAGAGGATACGGTTCCCACTGTCGGTGATCATCACCGCCTCGCCGCTGTTCTCGTACACCTTGGCCCACAGCATCAACTGGTCCCGGGACAGCTTGTCCTGGGTGAAGTCGTGAATCACGTGGATTTCGCCGCTGGTCTCCCCCCCCTCGGCCAGCACCGGCGTGACCGACTGGGTGGTGAACAGCAGGCGGCCATCCCGTGTCGTGAAGCGGGTATAGCCGTCTTCGCCGTCCCCCTCCCCCGCTTCCAGCATGGCGATGTTTTTCCCCAGCACTTCCTGGGGAGGGTAGCCGAACATCCGCTCCGCCGCCTGGTTCCAGCCCGTGATGTAACCGTCCAGGTCCAGGGAGACGATGGCGTCCCCCGATCGCTCGACGATGGCCGCCAGCATCCTATCCTGGCGGGCGTTCTCGCGCACGCTCTCGACCATGGAGCGGGCCAGTTCGGCGGCACGGCTTTCCAGCTTCGCGTTGCGCTGCTTCAATTCCTCCAGCAGGAAAGCGCGCTGCTCGGACTGGCGCAGGTCGTAAGTCAGCAGCACGAGGACGAAAAGCAGGATGGCCAAGCTGACGGAGGAAACGATGACCGCCAACTGGCCGCCGCCCATGCCCTGGGGCGCGGCGAGGCACACGCTGTCCGGGTCGAAGTTGGCCGCCCCCATGGCGACGTAGTGCATGCCGGCGATGGCGACCCCCATCAGCACCGCCCCCCCCAGGTTCTTGGCGGAAAAAAGGAACGGCTGCCCCTTCGTCGGCTTGAAGGTCAGCCACAGGGCGAAGAGGGAGGCCAGGTAGGCGATGAGGAAGGACACCGCCACCAGCGCCCAGTCGTACTCGATGGGGGGCGACATCTGCAACGCCACCATGCCGGTGTAGTGCATGGCCGAGATGCCCACCGCCATCAGCAGGGCGCTGAACAGCAGTTCCCCCTGGCTGCTGATGCCGTGGCGGATCAGGTACAGGGCCAAGCCGGAAGCGAGCATGGCGAACAGCGCCGACATGGCGGTGATGCCCTGGTCGTAGGCCAGGGGAACGGGCAGATGGAAGGCCAGCATGCCGACGAAGTGCATCGCCCAGATGCCGCTGCCCATGCCGAAAGCGCCGCCCACCAGCCAGTAGGGCGCATTCCGCCTGGAAATGGAAGGGATGCGGGAGGCCAGGCCGAGGGCGGTGAACGAAGCGAAAATGGCGATGAACACCGACAGTGCCACCAGCCAGTAATCGTAGGTAGATACCACGAGCCCCCATCCCATATAGTTGATTTTTCCAGGCATTATCAACCAGACCCGGAACCGGATGCAATCAGCAAATGCGTGGCGGCATCGCCAATCAGCGCTCGGGCAACTGCCGGATGGCGGCGGCGTTGGTCCAGGAAAAAACCGCCGCCGCCGCGTCCTCCCAGGGAAGCCAGCGGAAGGCGAGGTGTTCCCGTGGCGCAAGGACGACCGGCAGCGCCTCGGGCACTTGCAGGCCGAACACGTGCTCGGTGTTGCGGGTCACGCCAGGGGCGTAACGGTGGCGCCATTCGGCGAAAATCTCGAACTCGTAGGTCTGCCGCCAATCGCTGAGGGCGTATTTCGCGGCATCCAGCCCGGTTTCCTCCCGCACCTCGCGGATGGCGGTCTGCCAAGTTGTTTCGCCAAGGTCGCAACTGCCGGTGACGGACTGCCAGTAGCCGGGATGGTCCGCCCGCTCCAGGAGGAGAACATGCAGATCGGGGGTATGAATGACGACCAAGACGGAAACGGGGATCTTGTAAGGCATGCCGGATTGTTCCAGGTCACTGCCATCCGGGCAAGTGCCGCCCGGCGCGGGGTGCGGAACCTGCCGAAACAGGCGCCTACTCGAAGTTGATCGGCGCGGGCTTCTCGCTGGGGCGGTTTTCCTTTTCCCACTGCTCGTAGCCGCCGGCCATGGAAATCACGTCGCCGTAGCCGAT
>JAGUYQ010000026.1 GCA_020061285.1 Betaproteobacteria bacterium | reverse complement strand
ATAGCGGTTTCATGTTCTTCTGCCGTTTTTTCACGATTTTAGCAGGGGTACAATGGATCGATGAAAAAGATCGGCACAATCGTTCTCGCCCTCCTGCTCGCCTGGGGCGGCGGTTTCGCCTGGAGCGGCGAAATGGCGGAGGCGATCGGCAAACCGGCCAACGGCTGCCTCGCCGGGGCCCAGGCGCTGCCCTTGGACGGCAGTGGCTATCAGGTTCTTCACCCGGGTCGTCAGCGTTATTACGGCCACCCCGATTTGCTGCGGGTGATCCGGGAATTGGCGCGGGAAGCAGAGGAGCGCCACTGGGGCATCCTGCTGGTGGGGGATATTTCCCAGATTCACGGCGGCCCCATGGCCTATGGCCACGGCAGTCATCAGAGCGGCCTGGATGCGGACCTGTTTTTCCTCCTGCCCTCCCAGCCTTTGTCCCCGGACGCGCTGGAAAATCCCCCCATGGAAGAAGTGGTGGCGCCTGGGGGGCTGGCGCTGGACGGCTCCCGTTGGCCCCCTGCCAATGCCGCCTTGCTGGAGGCGGCGGCCCGCATTCCCGCTGTGGAGCGGGTTTTCATCCATCCCGCCATCAAGCGGGAGTTGTGCCGCACGGGGAAGGGGGAATGGTTGCGCAAGCTGCGGCCTTGGTGGGGGCACACGGAACATTTCCACCTGCGGCTGGCCTGTCCCCCTGGCAGCCCGGACTGCGTCGCCGCCACGCCCGTCCCCCTTGGCGAGGGTTGCGGGGCCGAACTGGAGTGGTGGTTCACCCCCGCGGCCGCGCTGCCGCCGTCTTCCCCGGCAGGGAGAAAACCATCCATGCCGCCCCGTTGCGCTGAATTACTATCGCAATAAGACGTGTGTAAACAGTGGGCTATCCGGCTACGGAGGAAAATATGATAAAACCATACCTTGACAGCCCGGAGCGGTTCAGGGCTTCCACATTATCTGTGGATAAGTATGTGGGAAACCCCCTGGAAATTTCGTAAGCTGCCATACGGACAGGGGTTTTCTTATTCCGCCTACGTTTTGACCTTAATAAAAGAACCATAAAAACATGGTGTTGAAAAACAGCCCGATACATCAACGAGTTCCCGCTCGTATTTGACAATCCCGTTAAATCTTGTGCATAACTCAAATTTTCCCGGTTGAAATTCTTCCCCTCTTCAATGGGTTGGGATGAGGGGAACGCGAGGGGCCGGTAGGTTCACGGCAGGCCGTTCCGGGCCCGGAGTCCCGTGACGAGGCTGTTTTGAGCGGGCCAAAGGGGTCTTGCTTTCAAGGGTTTTGGATTTTACTCGGTGAATAAGCGATAGCGCGTACTTGACAGCCAAAACAGCTTCTGGGCCTCCACAGAAACTGTGGATAACTCTGTGTAAAATGCCTTCATAAATACGTAACCCGGCATTGCGATTAGGCTTTTTCTGGGCTGCGCAAATTTTGACCTTTTGTAAAAATATTTAATATACAGCTAGTTATATAAAATATTAGCCGCATCAACGGCTTTGCTGGAATAGGTGAGAAACCATTCAACTTGTGTGTATAACCGACATGCCATCGTCGTAAAGACGGGCTCTGCTAAAGGGTGAACACGGGAAGCGGCAAATCGCTCCCCGGTCATGGATTATTCGCCGTCGTCGTAAAGGCCGGCCGGCTGCCAGCGGCGCAACTGCTGCCGTTGTTCCGGGGTCAGCACTTCCTGGATGCGGTTTTTCTGGTCAATGCCGGTTTCGATCATTTGCCGTTTGAGGTCGAAGATTTTCTGGTAGATTTTGCCGATGGCGGCGGAGTCGGGTTTTTCCGCCCGGTACAGGGCGCGCAGCTTGGCCGACTCATCCATCATGGCTTTCATGAGGGGCCAGTGCTTCTGGCGCAACTCGTCGGTGAGTTGGTCGATTTTTGTCCATTGATCGTCGGAAAGATTCAAGGCATTCAGCCCCGTCATTCCGTGGCCGCAGCCACCGCCACCGCCCATCATCGGACCGTAGCCGCCCCTGCCATAACCGCCGCCCATCATGCCCGGAGCGTGACCGTAGCTGCCCATCATTCCGGGTCCCCAGCGCTGTTCGTGGTAGGGGGGAATGCTGCTGGCGCTGCGGGATGATTTCTTGGCCGTTGTCGTGGCGGGCTGCGTGTCGGCCGCCGAGGGGAAGGGAAGAGCGGCCAAACCCAGGGAGGAAGCCAGGAGTAGTGCGAGATGCGTTTTCATCGTGGAGCTCCTTTTGTTTTTTCGGTGGGAGACTAACTAAAGGCGGTGCTGCGCCTTCGTAAAGCAAGCCGGCAGGTGATTGCGGCCACCGCCGGGGAACCGTCTAAGACTGGGCAAGGCCATCCCGCACCCGCTCGAGCTTGGCGCGGACTTCCGCGGCCAATTCCGCGACGCCGGGCTTATCCACCAGTTTGAGCACGGCGACCGGGTCCATGAAAGCCGCGGTAACCTTGCCGTCGGCCTCTTCCCGTATCACCACGTTGCAAGGCAGCAGAAGGCCGATATCGGGGTCGGCTTCCAGGGCACGGTGGGCCAGGGGGGGATTGCAGGCGCCGAGGATGCGGTAGGGGCGGCCGTCGATGCCAAGCTTGGCTTTCAGGGTGGCTTTTACGTCGATGTCGGTGAGAACGCCGAAGCCCTCTCCTTTCAGGGCCTCGATGGCTTTTGCCACGGCGGCGTCGAATGGCAGGTTAATGGGAGTGGAAAATCCGTACATGGCGCTCTCCTGTCGAAGCGGTGAAAGTGGGCAGGGGGCGCCCGGAACGACGAACCGGCGCCACGTCTGTCATGGGGGACGACGGCAATGGAACGGTTTGGCTTGCTCCATAGCGTAGCTGTTTGAACTGGGCGGGGGATAAAAGTTCTGCCGATGGGCGAACCGGCACGAAGGTTTCGGTTGACCTCGGTGTTGTACTAGAATGGGTATTCAAAGAAATTTTTAGGACAAGTGGGTATGTTCGACAAGATTAAGCAGTTGCTGGCCGGTAAAAGCAGGCCAGGGGA
Source organism: Betaproteobacteria bacterium (assembly GCA_020061285.1). The sequence continues at coordinate 692 of JAGUYQ010000026.1, read as the reverse complement.
CGGGCAAGGGGGCGGGTTGGCTGAGTTGCACCCGGTCGCCCCTGCCCCGGAGGGACGGGACGAGTTGCCCATTATCGATACCAAGTCCATTTCTCCCGACAACGTGGTAACCAGCATCCTCGACATCCAGACCAGCGGCGAGAAAACGGACGCCATCAAGCTGCGCCAGCGATTCATCGGCCGCCAGACGATTTACGACCGCTTCCAGCAGGTGGCCGGCTATGAACTGGTGCTGCGCCATATGTCCGAACGCTCCTCCCGCAGGCAGGACGATTCCCTGGCCTTGCTTTACGACGAAATGCTGTTGCAGTGTATTGCCGATCTCAATATCGAACGGCTACTGGGGGGGCGGCTGATGTTCATCGACTTGTCGCCCGCCTCCCTGGGCAACGCCTTGTTGGACCAGTTGCCCGGCAAGGGCATGGTATTGGTGGTGGAACTGGATGCGGAATTGGGCGAGGAATACCAGCCGCGCTTGCGGGAGCTGATCGGCCGCGGTTATCAGTTGGCCCTCGACGACTTCGCCTACGATCCGTCCCTGGCCCCCCTGCTCAAGCTGGCGAGCTATGTCCGTATCCGCGTTTCCCGATTCGACGCCATCGAGTTGGGCAAGCAGGTGGTGGCGGTACTCAAGGGGGCGAACCCGGAATTGATGGCCAAGGAAGTGGAGACCGAGGAGGATTTCGACGCCT
>JAGUYQ010000120.1 GCA_020061285.1 Betaproteobacteria bacterium | reverse complement strand
GCCATCACCGGAGTGGGGTTCGATTACGTGGGCGTGTCCCTGGATGGCATCGGTGCCACCCACGACCGTTTCCGCCGCCTGGACGGCGCCTTCGACGCCGCTCTGCGTGGCATCCGCCTGTGCCGGGAGCGGGGCATCAAGGTGGGGCTGCGCTTCACCCTGACCCAGGACAACGCCGCCGAACTGCCCCTGTTGCTGCAATTGCTGGACGACGAGGGCCTGGATAAATTTTACCTTTCCCACCTCAATTACGCCGGGCGCGGCAACAAGAACCGCCGGGACGATGTCTTTCACCAGACCACCCGCCAGGCCATGGAGCAGTTGATCCGCGCCTGCTGGCAGCACCTGGAGGCGGGCACGCCGAAGGAGTTCGTCACCGGCAACAACGACGCCGACGGGGTGTACCTGCTGCACTGGGTGGCCCGGAATCATCCCCGCCGCCTGGAGCACATCCGGCAGAAACTGGCGCAATGGGGCGGCAACGCCTCCGGGGTGAACGTGGCCAACATCGACAACCTGGGCAATGTCCACCCGGATACCATGTGGTGGAACTACGGCCTGGGCAACGTCAGGGAGCGGCCCTTCTCCGAAATCTGGCGGGACGTTTCCGACCCCATCATGGCCGGGCTGAAGGCCCACCCGCGGCCGGTGACGGGGCGCTGCGGCGCCTGTGCCCACCTCGCCATCTGCAACGGCAACACCCGTGTGCGGGCCTGGCAGACCAGCGGCGATCCCTGGGCGGAGGACCCCGCTTGCTACCTGGACGACGAAGAAATCGGCTTTGTTCCGGAGGCTGCGGCATGAGGAATCTCGTGGCGGGCTTGCGCTGTCTGTTGCTGCTTCTGGCTGGATGGGCGTCGGCCGGAACCGCCCAGGCCGATGTCCCGGCGCTTTTCGTCCAGCACTGCGCCAGTTGTCACGGTGCCGACCGCCTGGGGGGTATCGGCCCGGCCCTGCTGCCGGAAAACCTGGAACGCCTGAAGCGCTACGACGCCGCCAAGACCATCGCCCTGGGGCGGGTCGCCACCCAGATGCCGGCTTTCGGCGACAAGCTTGGCGGGGACGAAATCCAGGCCCTGGTGGACTTCATCTATACCCCGCCGGCCAAGGAGCCGGTGTGGGGCGAGAAGGAAATCCGCGCCTCGCGGGTGACGTATTTCAAGCCCGGCAGCCTGCCGGACAAGCCGGCGTTCTCCGCCGACCCCCTGAACCTGTTCGTGGTGGTGGAAGGGGGAGACCATCACGCGACGATTCTGGACGGCGACAAGCTGGCGCCCATCGCCCGCTTTCCCACCCGCTTTGCCGTCCACGGCGGGCCGAAATTCTCCCACGACGGGCGCTACGTCTATTTCTCCTCCCGGGACGGCTGGGTGTCCAAGTACGACATCTGGAATCTGAAGATGGTGGCGGAGGTCCGTGCCGGCCTCAATTCCCGCAACCTGGCGGTGTCCGACGACGGCAAGGTGGTGCTGGTGGGCAACTACCTGCCCCATACCCTGGTGCTGTTGAAGGCCGACGATCTGTCCCTGATCAAGGTGATCCCGGTGGTGGGCAGCAACGGCAAGAGCTCACGGGTGTCGGCGGTGTACGATGCGGCCCCGAGGAAGAGTTTCATCGCCGCCCTGAAGGATATCCCCGAGGTGTGGGAAATCAGCTACGATCCCAAGGCGCCGCCGGTATTCAAGGGCTACGTCCACGATTACAAGATGGCGGAAAGCTTGGCGCTGCCGGGGCAGTTCACGCCCAAGGTGATCGAGTTGGACGACATCCTGGACGATTTCTTCTTCGACCAGAGCTACACCAATTTGATTGGCGCCTCCCGGGACGGCAAGGGGCAGGTGGTGAACCTGGACGTGCGGCGCAAGATCGCCACCCTGGACTTGAGCGGCATGCCCCACCTGGGTTCCGGCATTACCTGGGAGTGGCAGGGGCACCCGGTGTTCGCCACGCCCAACCTGAAGAGCGGCACGGTGAGCGTGGTGGACATGACCAACTGGAAGACGGTGAAGCACGTCGAGACCCTGGGTCCCGGTTTCTTCCTGCGCAGCCACGAGAACACCCCCTATGTCTGGGCTGACAACATGATGAGCCCCAAGTACCGGGACACCCTGCAACTCATCGACAAGAACACCCTGGAGGTGGTGAAGAACCTCACTCCCGTGCCGGGCAAGACCCTGGCCCACGTGGAGTTCACCCGGGACGGCCGCTACGCCCTGGCCAGCCTGATGGAGCAGGACGGCGCCCTGATCGTCTTCGACGCCAAGACCTTCGAGGTGGTGAAGCGCATCCCCATGAGCAAGCCCATCGGCAAGTACAACGTCTTCAACAAAACCACCCGTTCCGCCGGCACCAGCCACTAAGCGGCACCGAAACACTTTTTTCGGACATCAGTATTTCTACTCGGTTTCCGAGTTGTGGTGCTATTCTTAATTTGTCATGAATAGCGAAAAGCCATTAGGGGACCGGGATTCCGGCAGGAGAGAGGCGGGCGGCGAAGCGTTGCGCCTGTTCTTGCTCGTCTATCTGCCGTTGTTTGCCGTTCTTGGCCTGGTGTTCCTTGCCGCACTCCGGTTATATGCCGACCAGCAACTGGCCGAACTGAAGGTCCGGGAACTGGCCCAAGCCGAGGTGGCCGCCAGCCTGTTGGGCCACGACTTCGAGACCGTTTCATCGGACTTGCGGCTGTTGGCCGACGCCCCTTCTGTGCGGCGCTTCGTGGACGGCGGCAGCGCGGAGGAACGTGGGCGGATGGTCGAGCTGTTTGCCAGCGCCGCGCGGGAGAAGCGCATCTACGATCAGATACGCTTCCTTGACGCAGGGGGCATGGAAGTGGCACGGGTCGATTTCCGGAGCGGCGACGCCATCGTGGTGCCCGATGGGGAGCTGCAAAACAAGTCCGGGCGCTATTTCTTCCGCGATACGCTGCGTCTCGGCCGTGGCGAGGTTTATGTCTCCCCCCTGGACCTCAACATCGAGCAGGACAAAATCCAGCTACCCTATAAGCCCATGGTGCGCTTCGGCATGCCGGTGTTCGACAGCCGGGGTGAGAAGAGGGGCGTGGTGCTGCTTAACTTTTACGGCCACCTCCTGGTGAACGACTTCCGCCGCAGCATGGCCGAGGGGCACGAGGCCATGCTTCTCAACCGGGATGGCTACTGGCTGGTGGCGCCTTCTCCCGCGGACGAATGGGGTTTCATGTTTGGCCGCAAGGAGACCTTTGCCACCCGCCATCCCTTGGCCTGGCGGGTGGTTATCGCTCAAGATCGGGGCACTATCCTGACGGAGGAGGGGCTGTTCACCTTCCGTACGGTCTATCCGCTTCATGCCAGCCAGTCGTCCGCCACCGGCTCTCATCTTCCCGCGGGAGAAAGTTCGCGGGCCCTGGACGAACGGGAGTATTTCTGGAAGGTCGTCGGCTTTATTCCCGCCGGGAAATTGCCCAGCGCTAGCCCCTTCCGGCACCCGCTCGGTGTCGCGGCGTTCGCTTTCCTGGCGGGCTTGTTCGCTTTGCTGGCCGGCCACTTGGCCAAGTCAATCGCATACCGCCGGCTGTTGCACCGCAAACTGGAGGAAAACCAGGCGCGCTTGCAGGAAATTGCCGATACCTTGGGCGAAGGCGTCTTCGTCCTGGACCAGAAGGGGCGGATCACCTTTGTCAATCCGGCGGCCCAGAAGTTGCTCGGCTACGCCGAGCACGAGCTTCTGGGCCGCAATGCCCATCAATTGTTCCATTATCAATATCCCGACGGCTTGGCGTATCCGGAAGCGGAGTGCTTGACCAACCGCACTATCGTCGATGGCCGGATATTCCGGGGCGAGGAAACCCTCTGGGACCGCCATGGCCGGTCGCTGCCGGTGGCCATGATCGCGGCGCCTATTCTGCGGCAGGGGAAAGTGACCGGGTCGGTGGTGGCGATCCACGACATTCGCTACTTGAAGGAGGTGGAGGAGGAGCTCCGGCAACTCAACGACAACTTGGCCCAGCGGGTGGAGGTGGAGGTGGCCAAGAACCTGGAACAGGAAAAGCTTCTTATACAGCAATCCCGCCTGGCGGTGATGGGGGAGATGATCGGCAATATCGCCCATCAGTGGCGCCAGCCCCTCAACGCCCTGGGGTTGCTGCTGGAGAACGTCAAGGATGCCTACGAATACGACGAACTGGACCGGGAGAGCCTGGGGAATTCGGTGGCGGACGGCAAGCGGCTGATCCAGAAAATGTCTTCCACCATCGACGACTTCCGCAATTTCTTCCGCCCCCACCTCGTCAAATCGGCATTCGGCCTGCGGGAAACGGCGGAGGAAACCGTCCGCCTGGTGGAGGCCAGCTACCTGAACCACAACATCCGGATCGGCAACCGGGTGCCGGCGGATATCCGCGCCAGCGGCCATGCCAACGAATTCTCCCAGGTGCTGCTCAATCTCCTCTCCAACGCCAAGGACGTGCTGGTGGAACGGCGGGTGGCGGCGGGGCGGGTGGAAGTCGATGCAAGGCCGGAAGCAGGATTCGCCGTGCTGACTGTGGCCGACAACGGCGGCGGCATTCCGCCCGAGGTGCTGCCGAAGATTTTCGATGCCTATTACACCACCAAGGAATCGGGCACCGGCATCGGGCTCTACATGTCCAAGCTGATCGTGGAGCATATGGGGGGCACGATCACCGCCGCCGAGGGAGAGGAGGGGGCGGTGTTCACCATCAGGCTGCCCCTGGCGGAAGCAGGGGTCTGACACCGGTTCAACTGCCGTGGTTGCGCAACTGCTCCAAATCCAGGATGGTGATTTCCTTGCCCTTGACCTCGATCAGACCGGCCTCGGACAGGTCGTGCAGGATGCGGGAAAAGGTCTCGGGGGTGATGTTGAGGCGGGAGGCGATCACCGCCTTGCCCGCCGGCAGGGTGATGCGGATGGCCTCGCCGTCCGCGGCTTCGTTCCCGTTCTGCAGCAGCAGGTAGCCGATCACCCGCTGGGCGCAGGAACGCAGGGAATAGGCCTCCACATCGTTGACCAGGCCGTGGAGGCGGATGGACAGGCCGGCCAGCATCTTGCGGGCGAAGCTGCGGTTGCGCTCGATTTCCTCGAACACCAGGGCTTTCGATACGTGCAGCAGCAGGCTGTCCGCCAGGGCCTGGGCATAGACCGGGTAGGGCTTTTCCATGAACATCACCGCTTCGCCGAAACTCTGGCCGGGATGGATGATTTCCACCACTTTCTCCGAGCCGTTGGGGGAAGGGAAGGCCAGCTTCACCTGGCCGTAGATCACCAGGTAAAAACCGTTGGCCGGGTCTCCCTTCTGGAATAGGACGGACCCTTTGGCGGCGTGGATTTCCCGCGCTCCCTGGGCGATGTGTTCCACTTCCTCGGGGGAGATTTCCCGGAACAGGGGGTGGTGGGAGAGGATGGCCTGGGTCTTGGGGGTGGCGGCGTTCATGAGGGGGAGGTTAATCCGACTCCTTTGCTGAGGCAAGGGCTGTTGTTTTCCGGTACAGGCCCACAGCCCGGATGAGGTTCCATTCCAACCACAGGGCGTTGGCCAGCCACAGCAATCCCGAAGCGCGGGCGAGGGGCGGCCAGAATACGGCGCCGGCCAGAAGTGCCAGGGCGGCGAGGTAGAGTCCCATTTGCCCCCGCGCTGGGCGGTCCGGCTGGAACTGCTTCATGTTGGGGATGGCGGTCTTGCCCGCGTGGCGGCTTTGCAGGTGAAACCAGGCCAGGAAGGGCACGATCTTGTACAGCATGCCGTTGATGACGGCGAGGATGAAGCCCGGCAGGACGGCAATGCCCAGCAGCAGGCGGGCCCGTTCGGCCTCCTCGGCGGGGAACTGGGTGCTGGCCAGCCACAACAGGGCGGAGGCCAGCAGCAGCCCCATGCCGATGCGCCAGAAGAGGAGGGTGGCATCGTTGATCTTGCGCTTGCGCTTGGCCTGGAGGCGCAAGGTGGCGACGGCGAAAACCGCCGCTCCCGCGGCGAGCCCCAACCCCGGCAGCCACGTGGGCAGGGGAAGAAATTCGGCGGCGGAGCGCAGGGCCAGCAGCAGGAACAGGCTGCCCACCAGCCAAACCGTTACGGCCTTGGGATAGTTGGGAGTGAGCTGGAACATGGGCACCACTTGATAGGCCACACCCATCACCAGCAGTGCCGTCCAGCCGAACAGCCCCCACAG
>JAGUYQ010000107.1 GCA_020061285.1 Betaproteobacteria bacterium | reverse complement strand
CCGCCGGCGGCGAGAAGCTGGGTGGCCACCACCACGTTGAGGCGCTTGCCCAGGCCGATGTCGGCCAGGACTTCCTGCCGGGTCTTGCCGCTGCTTTCCTTGAGGAATCGCTCCCACTGGGCGTCGCTGAGCTGCCCCGGTTCCATTTGCAGGGCCCGCAGGGCCTGGTTGAGCATGCGTTCGCCGAGGGCCGCCGATTCTTCGTACTGCATGGTCTTGAGGTAGTGGCGGATGTGGGAGCGGGCCTTGCCGGTGACCACGTAGTTGAGCCAGGCCGGGTTGGGGCGGCCGTGGGCGGTGGTGATGATCTCCACCTGGTCGCCGTTGCGCAGTTCGGTGCGCAGGGGTGCCAGTTCGTGGTTGATTTTCGCCGCCACGCAGCCGTTGCCTACGTCGGTATGCACGGCATAGGCGAAGTCCACCGCCGTGGCGCCCCGGGGCAGGGAGAATATCTTGCCCTTGGGAGTGAAGACGTAGACTTCATCCGGGAACAAATCGACCTTGATGTGCTCCAGGAACTCCACCGCGTCGCCGCTCTCGGACTGGATTTCGAGCAGGCTTTGCAGCCACTGGTGGGTTTTCTGCTGCACCTCGTTCATGCTGGTTTCGGAACTCTTGTACAGCCAGTGGGAGGCCACGCCCGCGTCGGCAATCTTGTGCATGTCGGTGGTGCGGATCTGTACCTCGATGGGGGTGCCGAAGGGGCCGAAGAGAGTGGTGTGCAGGGACTGGTAGCCGTTGGCCTTGGGGATGGCGATGTAGTCCTTGAACTTGCCGGGAATGGGCTTGTACAGGCTATGCAGGGAGCCGAGGGCGATGTAGGCGGTGGGCACGTCCTTGACGATGACACGGAAACCGTAGATGTCGTAGACCTCGGAAAAGGCCAGGTTCTTGTCCTGCATCTTGCTGTAGATGCTGTAGAGGTGCTTTTCCCGCCCGGTGACTGCGGCCTCGATGCCGCAATCCTTGAGTTTCTGCTTGATGGCCTCCAGCACCTTGCCCACCAATTCGCGCCGGTTGCCCCGGGCGGCCTTGACGGCCTTTTCCAGCACCGAATAGCGGGTGGGGTAGAGGTAGTAGAAGCTCAGGTCCTCCAGCTCCCGGTAGAGGTTGTTGAGGCCGAGGCGGTTGGCGATGGGGGCGTAGATTTCCAGGGTTTCGCCGGCGATGCGGCGGCGCTTCTCCATGGCCATGGGGCCCAGGGTGCGCATGTTGTGCAGGCGGTCGGCGAGCTTGATGAGGATGACCCGCACGTCCCGCGCCATGGCCAGGAGCATCTTGCGGAAGTTTTCCCCTTGGGCCTGGGCCTCGGTCTGGAACTCGATCTTGTCCAGTTTGGAGACGCCGTCCACCAGCACCGCCACGGTCTTGCCGAAATGCTCGGCGATGTCCTCCATGGTGGTGGGGGTGTCCTCCATCACGTCGTGGAGCATGGCGGCGCACAGGGCCGGCACGTCCAGGTGCCACTCGGAGAGGATGGTGCACACTTCCACCGGGTGGGAAATGTAGGGATCGCCGCTGGCGCGCAACTGCCCCTTGTGGGCGGCGTCGCTGTAATGGTAGGCCGCCTCGACCTGGGCGATGTCCTCGGGCTTGAGGTAGGCGGCGAGGAGCCCCTTCAGCAGGCTGAAATCAGCGGGGCTGCTGCCGTGGTAGACATAGGATGAAGGGTCGAGCTCCTGGGCAGTGCCTTCTTTCATCCTTCATCCTTCAACGGGGCTTAGGCCTGGCCCTTGTTGAGGATTTCGGGGCCTACCTTGCCGAGGCCGATTTCCTTCAGGGCGATGACGGTGGGCTTGTCCCGGCCGAATTCCACCAGGGGGGTGCCGCCGAGGGAAATCTGGCGCGCGCGGAAGGTGGCGGCCAGGGTGAGGTCGAAACGGTTGGGGATGAACTTCAGACAATCGTCAACGGTGATGCGTGCCATTCGGAGGTTACCTTTTCAAATCAAATCGCGGATCATGGCGGCGTGGCGCGCCATCTGGGGTTGAAGGCGCAGGCGCTCGGCGCGGAAGACGGCCAGTAGGTCCTGCAACGCCACGTCGAACTGGTTGTTGATAATAACATAGTCGAATTCGTTGACGTGGCTCATGTCTTCCTTGGCCGCCGCCAAGCGCCGGGCGATCACCTCGTCGCTGTCCTGGGCGCGGGACTTGAGGCGCTGGCGCAGCACGTCCAGGGACGGCGGCAGGACGAACACCCCCACCGCGGCGGGAAACAGCTTGCGCACCTGGGCCGCGCCCTGCCAGTCGATTTCCAGGATCAGGTCGTTGCCGCTGTTCATGGCGCCTTCCAGCCAGGGCTGGGAGGTGCCGTAGTAGTTGCCGTAGACCTCAGCGCTTTCGAGAAAATCGCCCCGTTGCAGCATTTCCTCGAACCGCTCCCGGCTGACGAAATGGTAGTCCTTGCCGTCCACCTCGCCGGGCCGCGCCGGGCGGGTGGTGTAGGAAACGGACAGCATCGCCCGGTTGTCCGCTTCCAGCAGGGCCCGCACCAGGCTGGTCTTGCCGGCGCCGGAGGGGGCGGTGATGACGAACAGGTTGCCTTTGACCATGGGTACTCACTCTTGCGATGGTGGTTGGAATGTTCTTCCGCCATTTTGCCACGGAACCGCCGCCGGTATCACGCCGATGACAGGGGGCCGCCCAGGGACAGTCCCGCCCCATCGGTGACCGCCCGCACCGCCGGATGGGTGATGCGGCGCTCCGCCGTGATGGCGTAGAACGCCTCCCGCACCGACTCGACGCGCCCCACCATCGCCACGCCGTAGTGGGACTCCAGTTCCGCCGCCAGCACCGCGGGAGCGGGAAAATAGCCGCCCCCGGCCTGGCCGAAGGCCTTCATCAGGGCGCTGTCGTCGAATTCCGCCATCACCCTGGGCGCGATACGCATTTGCTCCAGCCAGCGTTCCAGGTGGCCACGCACCGTGGCGTCGTCGCCGGGAAGAAAAAAAGGGGCGTTGTCCAGGCATTGGGGAAAATCCCGGCAGCGGCCGGCCAGTTCCGGGCTGGCGAAGATGGCGATTTCGCTCTCGCCGAGCTTGTGGCTGTAGCCGCGCACGTTGATGTGGGGGGGAATCGGCCGGTCGGCGATGACTAGGTCCAGGCGGTGGAGGGCCAGTTCGGCCAGGAGGCGGTCGAGCT
>JAGUYQ010000164.1 GCA_020061285.1 Betaproteobacteria bacterium | reverse complement strand
TGCAGGAAGCGGCGGCGTTCGCGGTAGATGTCCGGCGGGGTGATTTCCGACGGGCGGATATCGGCGGGGGTGCGGATCAACATGGTTCGCTTCCTTTTCTGTGGTCAACGGCCATTGGTCGGGCGGGAGCGCCAAACCTTACAATCCGGTGGCGGGTCCGGCCGCGTGCTACCATTTTAGAGCTGGATTGCGGGAAAAATATCCCGCGTCAACAAACACGAGGAGAGGATTATGCGCTGGTTGGTCTGGGGTCTGATGGTGCTGTCATTGGCCGCCTGCGGCAAGCGGGATGTATACCGCGACGAGGCTTTTCAAGGCGACACGCCTTTTTCCGCCCGCATCCAGGCGCCGGTGGAGAGGGTGAAGTCCGGTGTGCGCCATGCCCTGCTCAGCCAGGGCTATTTGCTCGCCGCCGCCCCCGAGCCGGACATGCTGGCGGGAAGCAAGGAATTCCAGGACGACGAGGAACGTAACGTGGTGCTCTACCTCCAGGCCGCCTGGCGCGATAACGGCGATGGCAGCACCACCGTCTATGCCGTCGCCAAGCAGCAGGTCAACAGCCTGGAAACCGCCAAGCAGACCGCCGGCATCAGCCTGCCGACCCTGGGGGGGATTTCCCTCCCCGCCGGCTCGACCCGCTTCCAGACCAAGATCAGCGGCGAAACCATTCAAGACCCGGCGTTCTACCGCCGTTTCTACCATTCGGTGGCGGAGGCCGCCGGGGCGGCCAAGTGAGGGCGGGCGGCTAGAACTTCTTTTCCAACTGCAAGGAAAGCGTTCTTCCCGGGCCGGGTATCCGGTAAAGGGGGGGGAGTTCCGGCGAGGCGACGGTGTAATAACGGCGGTCGAGCAGATTTTGTGCCCGCAAGGAGGTGCGCCAGCCGTCCGCCAGCTTGTCGCTGTAAAGGTGGGCATGCACCAGGAGATAGGCGGGAGCAGCGGCTGCCGGGCGGCTGCCGTCGGCCTCGCGGCGGCCCTCGACACGCCCGATGAAGCTAGCCTCCAGGGCGCCTTTCCAATACCCCGACGACAGGGGGCCGTGGATGCCTCCTTTCAGCAGCAGTCTGGGGGTGGTGGGCAGTTCTCCCTTGTCGGATGAGGCGTGTATCCCTCTTTGCAGGGTGGCGGAGGCATAGCCCGTCAGGCCGTTTTCCTGGCGCCATTTCAGATTGCCTTCCAGGCCCGCTACCCGTGCGGTTTCATTGGAGTTCTGGTACTGGTTGCACTGGGCGAGCAGGCAGGCGTGGCCGTTGAAGGTGGGGGTGTTCACCAGGAGGGGGTAGTTTCTCAACTGCGTCAGATAGGCGCTGGCGCCCCAACTGAAGCGCCGTCCCGGCGCGCTTTCCCATACGGCTTCCAGGGTACGGGTGATTTCCGGGCGCAGTTCCGGGCTTTCCCACAAGGATTCGGCACGGGGGTTGCCGTCCTGATAGAGGGACTCGTAAATGGTCGGAGCCCGATAGGCTTCGCCGTAGAGCAGCTTGCCCGTGCCGCCGCCGGAAAAATGGCGCACGTAGGCCAAGCGCGGGCTGAGGTGGTTGTTCACGCCGAGGGAAAAGCTGCGGTAAAGATCGTAGCGGGCGCCGAGAAACACTTGGCTGTCGCGGTCGAGTCGATATTGGCCCTGGGCGAACAGGCTGTACTGGCCGTAGGCCGGTTTGCTGTCCACCGTCAGCACGCCGCTGCGGGCCAGGCCAGGCTGGTCGCCGATCTGGTGGCGGGCATCCACCTGCTTGGCCTCGGCCCCCAGCAGCAGGCGGTGGGGGCCGAAATTGCGGTCGTAGCGGAACTCGGCGCCGTACTGGGTGCTCGTCAGGTCGGAGACGTTGATGTAGGTGGGAGCCGCCGGGGTTTGCGGGATAGTGTTGTTGTAAGGGTAATCGCCCCGCTCCTGGGTGTCGATCAGATACGCCCGGGCGGTGGCGATGGCGCCGCTGGGGAGGGAGAAGGTGGCCCCCGCTTCCAGGACAGCTTGGCTTTCCCGCAGCAGCAGGCGGTCGGTGTTGAATACGGTGCCGTAGCTGGCGAGAGGGTCGTGTTTGCGTCCTTCCACAAACATCCATTGCAGCCAGGCGTCGCCGCTGAGGAGGCGGCCGAACAGGCGATGGGATTCGCCGCCGCCGTTGCCGGAGGATAGGCCATGGTACTGGCCGTTGGCGTAGGCGGGCGTGTCGTATTCTCGCAGGTAGACATCGGCCCCGCGGGAAGTGGTGGCACTGGCGGAAAGAAAAAGGTCCTGGCCGGTGTCGCTGGTGGCGCCGTAGGAGACGTAGGCCTTGTAGCTGCCATGGCTGGCGGCCTCGAAGGAGGCGGCGGCGCCGGGGTGCTGGCGGCCATTGCGGGTGACCAGGTTGATCAGGCCCATTACCGCGCCGCTGCCGTAGAGGGCCGAGCCCGGACCCCGCACCATCTCGATGCGGTCGATGGAGGCGAGGTCCAGATGCTCGAGGAAAAAATTGCCGTAGGTGGGCTCGTAGAGGGGCATGCCGTTGACCATGACCAAGCCACGGGAGTTGAAATCCCCCGGCAGGGCGATGCCTCGAATGCCGATGCCGGGCCATTGGCTGCTGGCGTCGTAAAAACCCGGTTGCGCCATCAGGACGTCGAACACCGTGCGGTAGCCGTAACGCTGGATATCCGGCTGGGTGATGAGGGACACGCTGGCCGGAGTGTCGGAAATGGTCTGGGTATAGCGGGAGGCGGCGAATACCTGCTCGTCGCCGCCATCCAGCAAGCCCATGGCATCGTGGCCGAGGGCGATGGACGAAGACATAAGCCATGCGGCCAGGAGGGCGGCATGCAACGGTATGCGCTGACAGCGAAAGCCGGAGAACGGGCGCGCGGTGCCCGACCCTTCCGGCTGGTGGTGATTCACGGTATTCCTCCCTGGGGACTGGCGCAGTCTTTCAATGGCGGACTGACCAATACCGATTCTAATCCTTAGTGCTTTTTTACCAATTGTAACCGCGTGAAAAAATAGGGGAATAGATAAAAATACTAATGGAAGACGGAGTGGCCCCGGAAACAGGGTGGGGGCCACGGCCAGTTGGACGGCCAGGCGAAGGCGTGCGTATTGCCAATCCCTACAGCAGGAAAAGGGTAGCCAAGCCGAGGAAGATGAAGAAACCGCCGCTATCCGTCACGGCGGTGATCATCACGCTGGAGCCCACCGCAGGGTCGCGGCCGAGCTTGTGCATCAGCAAGGGGATGGAGACCCCCATCAAGGCCGCCAGCAGCAGGTTGAGGGCCATGGCGGCGGTCATCACCAGGCCGAGCTTGACGTTGTGGTAGAGGAGGAAGGCGAGCACCCCCAGCATGCTGCCCCAGATCAGGCCGTTCAGCAGGCTGACGCCGATTTCCTTGAGGAACAGCTTCTTCATGCTGCTGATGTGCACTTGCCCCAGGGCCAGGGCGCGGACGATCATGGTGATGGTCTGGTTGCCGGAGTTGCCGCCGACGCCGGCGACGATGGGCATCAGGGCCGCCAGGGCGACGATTTTCTCGATGGAACCCTCGAACAGGCCGATCACACGGGAGGCGATGAAGGCCGTCACCAGGTTGACGGCGAGCCAGGTCCAGCGGTTTTGCACCGACTTCCACACCGTGGCGAAGAGGTCTTCCTCTTCCTTCAAGCCGGCCATGGACAGCATGTCGCCCTCCGATTCCTCGCGGATGAAGTCGATCACCGCATCCACCCGGAGGCGGCCTGCCAAGCGGCCCTGCTGGTCCACCACCGGAGCGGTCACCAGGTCGTAGCGCTCGAAGGCCTGGGCCGCGGCGCCGGCGTCGTCGTCGGGATGAAAGGTGACGGCGTCGTTGGCCATCACGGCGGCCACGCTGGCCTCGGGGTCGTGCACCAGCAGGCGCTTGAGAGGCAGCACCCCGCGCAGGATGTTGTTCCGGTCCACCACGAACAGCTTGTCGGTGTTGGCCGGTATTTCCCCCAGGCGGCGCAGGTAGCGCAGCACCACCTCCAGGGTGATGTCGTCGCGGATGGTGACCATGTCGAAATCCATCAGGGCGCCGACGGTATCCTCGGGGTAGGACAGGGCGGACTGGAGGCGGGAGCGGTTCTGGGCGTCCAGGGAAACCATCAACTCGTAGAGCACGTCCTTGGGCAAGTCCGGCGCCAAGTCGGCGATTTCGTCGGTGTCGAGGTTTTCCGTGGCGGCGAGGAGTTCCTCGCTGTCCATGTCGGCGATCAGGGTTTCCCGGACCGCGTCGGATACTTCCAGCAGGATTTCGCCGTCCCGCTCCGCCTTGACCAGGTCCCACACCAGCAAGCGGTCCTGCAGGGGAAGGGCTTCGAGGATATGGGCGACGTCGGCGGGGTGCAGCTTGTCCAGCTTGAGCTGGAGCTCGGCCAGGTTCTGCTTGTGGACCAGGCTTTCCACCAGTTCGTGGCGGGGCATGTCCTGCTTGTGGACCAGGCTTTCCACCAGCCGCTGGCGATTCAGGAGCGTGACC
>JAGUYQ010000205.1 GCA_020061285.1 Betaproteobacteria bacterium | reverse complement strand
TGGGCCAGGGCGTGATCGGCCAGTGGACCACCTATGTCCGCGACCTGATGCTCGACCGTTTCGAGGAGCTGACCGGCGCCCGCATCTACCACATGTTCATCCTCCCCGGCGGTGTCCGCGACGGCCTGCCGGAGGGCTTCGGGCAACGCATGGAAGAAACCCTGGGCGAAATCAAACGCACCCTGGAGGATGTCTGGAACGTGATGTTCTGCAACGCCGTGTTCAAGAAGCGCACCGTGGGCATGGGCGTGATCGACCCGGCCTGGCTCGACGAATACGGCGTCACCGGGCCGAACGCCCGCGCCGCCGGCGTGGCCAAGGACGTGCGCAAGGACCAGCCCTACCTCGTCTATCCCGAACTCGACTTCGAGCCGGTGACCGGCCGCGACTCCGACATCTACACCCGCGCCGACGTGCGCCGCCGCGATATTCTCGTTTCCGTCGATCTGATCCGCCAGATCCTGGCGAAGATGCCCCACCAGGGTCCGGTCATGGCGAAGCTGCCGAATGTTCTCCACTGGAAGATTCCCCGCGGCGAAACCTACATCCGCGGCGAATGCTCGCGGGGCGAATACGGCTACTATCTCGTCACCGACGGCAGCGGCTACCCGCGCCGCGTCAACGTGCGCGGGCCCTCCTACACCCACGCCATGGCCCTGTTGGAGCGCATGATCGTCAACGTCAACATTTCCGACGTCGCCGCCCTCATGGTGTCGCTGCACACCTATCCGCCCGAGATTGAAAGATAGCGATGAGCCTCCGTGACGTCCTCTCCCCCTTTATCGCGTGGAAGAACCTGTTCCGCGACCCGGTGACGATCCGCGATCCCCTCAACGACCGCCCCGGCGCGCCCCGTTACCGCGGCTTCCACCAGAACGATACGGAGAAATGTATCGGCTGCGGAACCTGCGAGACCATCTGCCAGAACGCCGCCATCGACATGGTGCCGGTCGAGGGCATCCCGACCCAGCAGGGCGACTCCGGCCTGCGCCCGCGCATCGACTACGGCCGCTGCTGCTGGTGCGCGCTGTGCGTCGACGTCTGCATGACCGGCTCCCTGAGCATGTCTAACGCCTATACCTGGGTGGACAGCGACCCCGACGCCTTCCGCTTCACCCCCGGCGTGGACAAGAAGCACTGGGATGACGCCGATCTGGGCTATCACCGCCCCGACGGCCACCGGCTCACCGCCGAGACCCGCGTGAGCATGGGCGAGATGCCGCCGGAGAAACGCATCGCCTCCTTCGCGGAGATCGTCGATGGCTACGGCATCGAGCAGGCCCGGCTGGAGGCGGACCGTTGCGTCGCCTGCGGCCTATGCGTCGCCACCTGCCCCACCCACATGGCCATTCCCCACTACATCGCGGCGGTCCGCGACGGCGACTACGAGCGCGGCGTCCGCCTGCTCTACGAAACCAACCCCTTTTCCGGCATCTGCGGCCGGGTGTGCACCCACAAGTGCGAAACCACCTGCGCCGCCCGCCACGAGGGCGACCCCATCGCGATTCGCTGGCTCAAGCGCCACATCATGGACCAGGTTCCCGTCGAAAAGCGCCGCGAGATCGTCGGCCCCCCCGCGCCCAGCACCGGCAAGAAAGTCGCCATCATCGGCGCCGGCCCGGCGGGGCTTACCGCCGCCTTCGACTTGGCGAAACAGGGCCACGGCGTCACGGTGTACGAGGCCCTCGACAAGCCCGGCGGCATGACCCGCTGGGGCATCCCCGAATATCGCCTGCCCTACGGCATCATCGACCAAGACATCGACGTGATCCGCTCCGTCGGCGTCGATATCCGCTGCAACGTCCGGATCGGCCGGGACATCACCCTCGAGGAACTCCGCAATGGCCACGACGCCGTGCTGCTCGCCCTCGGCCTGCAACTCGGCCGCGCAACGCGCATTCCCAACAGCGACCATGAGGGCGTGCGCAAGGCCGTCGATCTGCTGCGCCTGGCCACCGCCTGCAGCGATTTCGGCACGCCGCGCCAGGCCGTGGTCATCGGCGGCGGCAACGTGGCGATGGACATCGCGCGCACCCTGGCCCGCCTGCAGAAGCAAGCCTACGGCGAGGTCAAGGTCACCGTCAGCGCCCTGGAAGACCTGGCCCATTTCCTCGCCGACCCGGACGAGATCAAGGAAGCGGGGGAGGAAGGCATCACCATCCTCGACGCCCGCGGCCCCCAGCAGGTCGTGGTCGAGAACGGCAAGGTCACGGGACTCAAGACCTGGCGCGTCAAGGCCATCTTCGACGCCCAGGGCCGCTTCGCCCCGACCTACGACGAGAGCGACGAACAGTTCCACGCCGGCGACATGGTGGTCGAGGCGATCGGCCAGATGACCGACACCGCCCTGCTCGGCGACGCGCTCACCGAGCAGCTCGCCTGGAATCGCGGCCGTCTCCAGGTCGATGCCGGCGGTCGGACCAGCGAGGCTTGGCTATGGGCGTCCGGCGACATGGTGCGCGGCCCGGATGTCGTGACGGCCGTGGCCGACGGCCACCGCGTCGCCGCCAGCATCCACGCCGCCCTCATCCCGACGGAGGAAACGACATGACCGAAGGCAGCCACGGCATCGAACGCCTGCACGGCAAAACGACCCTGCGCGAAATCCTCGAAGTCGCCACCGGCTTCGAGGAAACCGCGCGGGATTTCTACCGCGGCCTGATCCCGAAGGTCAGCAAGCGCATCCGCTACCTGGTCGAGGAACTCGCGGCCGAGGAACAGAACCACTACGACCTCTTCAGCGCGCTGGCGCAGCGCGCCGACATCGCCGAGCAGGTCAAGGCCGAGATCGAACGGACGGCCACGGACAGCAAGTTTTCCGACTGCCTTCACCTGCCGGACCTCGGCGACCATCCCGACGACCAGGCCGTGCTGCAATACGCCATGGGCCGCGAACACGCCGCCATGCTGCACTACGGCGAACTCGCCGAGACGGCGCCCGAGGGCCCGCTCCGCGACCTGTTCCGCTACCTCGCCAGCGAGGAAACGAAGCACAAGCTGGAACTCGAAAAGCTCTATTACGAAATCGTGCATCGCGGCGGGGGCGTTTAGTTTTCCCCCTAGAGAGTCGCCCCCGGCATGGCATCCCCATTGCCCTGGATAGCCAAGAGGCGCGGAAACCCACACCCCTTGCTAGAATAGCGTTCGTTGCCATAAGAATGGAGCATCCGCATGAATGCCCTAGGGGTCCTCGTTTTCCTTATCGTGCTTTCCGGCTTCTTTGCCCTGGCCGAAATGGCCCTCGCCTCCGCGCGCCGGGCCAGGCTCGCCCAAATGGCCGAGGAAGGGAACAAAGGCGCCGTTGCCGCCATCGCCATTAAGGAACACCCGAGCCGCCTGCTGGCGGCGACCCAGACCGGCATCACCGCCGCCGCCCTGTTGATCGGCATCTACGGGGAATCGGCGCTCTCCGCTTCCATCGGCGGCGCGATCCCAGACGGCCTGCCTTGGCTGGCCGAATGGCGGGAGGAAATCTCGTTCGCCGCCACCATTGTCATCGTGACCGCGGTCTCCATCGTCCTGGGCGAGATCGTTCCCAAACGCATCGCGATCGCCCACCCGGAACGGGTGGCCGCCTTGTGCGCGCCGTTCATGGCGCTCTTCATCCGCCTGCTGTCGCCGGCCATCCATTTCCTCTCCTGGTCCGCCGACCGGGTGCTGGCGATCCTGCCGATTCACGCGGCGCCCGCCATCACCAGCGTCGAGGATATCCTCGCCTTCGTGGACGAGGGGGCCAAGGTGGGCGCCCTCGCGCCGGAGGAAAGCCACCTCCTGGGCAACGTCCTGCGCCTGGAGGACCGCCGCCTGGCCGCCATCATGACCCCCGCCGCCGACGTGGCCTACCTGGACCTGCTCGCCACGAGGGAGCGCAACCTCAGGCTGCTGCGGGAAGCGCCCCATTCGCAACTGCCGGTTTGCAAGGGCGACTTGCAGCAGGTCATCGGCATCGCCGAAAGCCACGACATCCTGCAAGCGGCCATCGAGGGCACCGTGGACTTCGCCGAGATACCCCTCAGCTCGCCCCTCTTCGTGCCCGGCACGCTCACCCTGATCGACCTCCTGCGCACCCTGCGCCAACAGAAGACCACCTTCGCGCTGGTGGTCAGCGAATTCGGCGTCACCGAGGGCATCGTCACCCTGGACGACCTGATGCTCTCCCTGGTGGGGGAGATGATGCCCCTGGGCGACACGCCGGAAGACGCCCTCGCCGTGCGCCGTCCGGACGGCTCCTGGCTGCTGGACGGCCTGCTGCCCATCGACGAAATGAAGGATAAACTGGAAATTCGCGCCATTCCCCACGAAGACCTGGGGAACTTCCATACCGTGGGGGGGTTCGTGCTCGCCTCCCTCGGCCGCATCCCGCGCAAGGCCGAGCAATTTTCCTGCGGCGGTTGGGAATTCGAGGTGGTCGACGTGGACCGCAACCGGGTGGACCAGGTGCTCGCCATTCGGCGTGCCGAGCCGGTGGAGAGGGCCGATTAGGGCTCCGGGCGGCAATCGTGAGCCCCTTTGAGGGCTTTCGGAGGCTTAGCCCCGCAGGGCCAGCCGGGCCATTTCCAGTGCCCCGTCCTTGGTCCTGTGCCCGGCGACGAAGCGCCCCCGGTGGCAAAACACGCAGCCTTGTATGCCGACGACGGCGTCCAATTCCCCGCCATCCAACCCGGCCCAGGCGGCGGGCAGCGACTGCCGGTTATTGAAGCTGCCCGGAAAATCCGGAACCGTGTGCACATGCCATTTCTCTTGGGTATCCGGGGAAACGACATACAGAACGCGCTCGAACTCGGGCGACCCCAATACGGCTTCCTTCCACGGCACGTCGTTGTCCAGCACCAGCAATCGTCCCCCTTCCGATAAAACACCTCGCTCCACGACGGCACGGGCCGCCTCCAAGCCCCTGGCGTCGCGGATGGTGTTTTGCAGAACGGCTTTCGCCCATGCGACGGCCTGTTCGAAAGCCTCGATCCGGGCCTCCGGCGAGGCGTCGTCCTGCCAGCCGGGGTTGAAGCTGCCGATGGCCGAGGAAATGGACATCACGGTTACCGGCGAGGCTTCCTTGTTAAGGGTGACGCCGCAGTCCACGGCGTCCACGCCTTGCACCAGCCAGCGATCGACCCTGGCAGCCGCCGCGGCCGACCCGCAGAGCGCCGCCCCCAGCTCCCGCCAAATCAAGCCGAAGGAGCTGAAGGGAATGCCATTTTCCCGCGCTTCCCGGTACTCCAGTTGATGATGGTCGAAACGGCCGCTTGCGGGGTCGAACACACGCCCCACGTCGAACACGATGTCCGCGGCGTTCAACTGGTCTTGGTCCCGGGTGCGCAGAATGGGCAACGACGGATTTACCAGGCGCAGCGTCGCCGCCGCCAATACGTCGTCCGCATGGAAGGAGCCGGAATGGGTGGCGGCAACGGTTTCGGGCCGCAGGAGGATAACGGAAAGGGTAGACGCCATGTTCATTGCTTGAGAGTCATTCTGCAATACATACCCGCAACGCGCCCAGCCGGGCACGTCCGGATTTTGGGAAAACCGACCCCTCGCGTACCCTTAAGAGGGCGCGTTACTCTTGGGCGGCCGCTTGTGGAATTTCTTGAACGGCTTCTTGCCTTGCCCGCCGCTGTTGGGTTTGGGCGAGTCGGCAGGCATGGCGGTATTCCGCCTTCCCCCCGGCTCGGGAGC
>JAGUYQ010000324.1 GCA_020061285.1 Betaproteobacteria bacterium | reverse complement strand
GGGTGGTGCAGCGGGAAAACGGCATTTACACCTATTTCGCCTCCGACATCGCCTACCACCTGAACAAGTTCGAGCGCGGCTACGAGCAGGTGATCAACGTCTGGGGCGCCGACCACCACGGCTACATTCCACGGGTGAAGGGCGCCCTTCAGGCCCTGGGGCTGGACGCCGAACGGCTCACCATCGCCCTGGTGCAATTCGCCGTCCTCTATCGCGGCGGCGAGAAGGCCTCCATGTCCACCCGTTCCGGCGAATTCGTCACCCTGCGGGAATTGCGCGGCGAAGTGGGCAACGACGCCTGCCGTTTCTTCTACGTCCTGCGCAAAAGCGACCAGCACCTGGACTTCGACCTCGACCTGGCCAAGTCCCAAAGCAACGACAACCCGGTGTACTACATCCAATACGCCCACGCCCGCACGTGCAGCGTCATGGAGCAATGGGGCGGCGAGCCCCGTGCCCTTTCCGGGGCCGATTTGCTGCCCCTCCGCAACGACTACGAGATGACCCTGCTGCAAAAACTGTCCGAATACCCGGAGATCGTCGAAGTGGCCGCCAAGGATTTCGCCCCCCACCACATCGCCTATTACCTGCGCGACTTGGCGGCGGACTTCCACAGCTACTACAACGCCGAGCGATTCCTGGTGCCCGAGGAGGAAGTCAAGCTGGCCCGCCTCGCCCTGGCCCAGGCGGTACGCCAGGTCATCCGCAACGGCCTGGCCCTGTTGGGTGTTTCCAGCCCGGAAAAAATGTAAGGACCCCGCGCCATGAGCCGTGACTACAAACCCTCCTCCCGCCAGCCGGCGAAAAAAAGCGGCAACCCGATGCTCATCGGCATCATCATCGGCCTCTTCATCGGCGTGGCGGTATCCCTCGGCGTGGCCCTGGTGGTGACCCGCGGCCCCAACCCCTTCACCGAGCGCAGCAAACCGGCTGACGCCCAGGAAGCGAAAACCCCCGGCGCCAAGACCGCCGACGGTGCCGCCGTCGCCCTGGACGACGGGCTGAACAAAACCCCCAACAAACCCCGCTTCGATTTCTACAATATCCTGCCGGGCAAGGAAGAGCCCGTCACCGATCAGGAATTCAAGCAGGCGGCCCAGCGCCCGTCCGCGGACAAGGACAAGAGCACCGTCAAGGAGAGCTATTACCTGCAAGTGGGCTCCTTTCCCGCCGAGACCGACGCCGACAACCTGAAGGCCAAGCTGGCCCTGATCGGCATCGAGGCCGGCATCCAGACCACCAACATCCCGGACAAGGGCGTCTGGCACCGGGTGCGGGTCGGCCCCTTCACCAACGTGGACGACCTCAACCGCATCCGCAACACCTTGACCCAGAACAACGTGCAAACGACACTGGTGAAAATCAAGGACAACTAATCCCCATACCTAGGAGCAGCCCGTGAAACGCTATTTCGCCGCTTTCTTTGCCGCCATCCTGACCCTCGGCCTGTCCGCCGCCGTCCAGGCGGAGCCCCAGATGTGGCAGCAGTACGCCCCCCTTCCCATGGCCCAGCCGGTGGAAACGGGAAAGAAAATCGAAGTACGCGAATTTTTCTACTACGGCTGCCCCCATTGCTACGACGTGGAACCCGCCGTCCACGAGTGGCTGAAGCACAAGCCCAAGGACGCGGAATTCATCCGCACCCCCGGCATTTTCCAGGACTCCTGGTTGCCCATGACCAAAACCTTCTACGCCCTGGAAGCCCTGGGCCTCACCGACAAGCTCCACGCCAAGCTGTTCGACGCCATTCACAAGCAGAATCAGCGCAACCTGCTGTCCGACGAAAACGCCATTTTCGACTGGATGGCCGCCCAGGGCGTGGACCGGGACAAATTCGTCGCCGCCTACCGCGCCTTCTCCACCCAGGCCAAGGCCCAACAGGCCAGGGAAATGACCGGGGAATACGGCATCAACGGCGTGCCTTCTTTCGTGGTGGACGGCAAATACATCACCTCCGCCGCCATGAACGGCAGCTTCCGCGGCCTCTTCGCCACCATCGACTACTTGGTGGAAAAGGCGCGCAAGGAACGGGTTGGCAAGAAATAACCCCCCATGGCCATCTCCCTGATTCTCGTCGATGACCACCCCCTGTTCCGCAAGGGGCTGACCCATCTGCTGGAGGGCAACCCGGATATCGTCATCGCCGGCGAGTTTGCCGACGCCGAGGCCCTCAAGGCTTGGCTGGAGCAGGGAGGCCAAGCGGACATCGCCCTCCTCGACCGCAACCTGAAGGAAACCGACGGCCTGGCCCTGGTGCCCGGCCTCAAAAGCCACGGCATCCGCGTGGTGATGCTGACCATCGCCGAGGAAGACCACGAAATCCGCGACGCCATCACCCAAGGGGTGGACGGCTACGTGCTCAAGACCAGCGAGCCGGAGCACATCCTGCGTGCCATCCATGCCGTGCACCAAGGCAACAGCCTATTCCCCGCCCACGTGATGCAGAAGTTGGCCAGCGGCGAGCGGCTTCACGGCGCCTTCGACAAACTGTCGGCACGGGAACTGGAAATCGTCACCTTCGTCGCCCGCGGCCTGTCCAACCGGGCCATCGGCAACGCCCTCGGCCTGTCGGAAAACACCGTGCGCAACCACCTGCGCAGCATCCTCGACAAGCTGGGCCTGTCCAACCGGGTCCAGGTCGCCACCCTGGCCTTGGAACAGGGCCTGGTGAAAAAACAGGACATTGGGTGAAACGCACTATGCCGCCTAGTAAAAAAAGACTAGGCGGCCATACTTTTTCTGGCTAGAATGGGCTCACAAGTGTGATGCTTGTTTCTGTTCATTGAATGCCCCGGCTTCCGGGGCATTTTTTTTGCCCCCTCCTGGCTTGACTTTTCATCCTCGCGAACTAATTTAGGACTAAAATGGTCTTATTTAAAGTTTCGAGGAAATGGACATGCTGCGCTTAAGCAAACTCACGGATTACGGCATCGTGGTGATGGCCCACTTGGCACGCCGGCCGGAACGGGCCCACACCGCGGCCGAGGTCGCCGCAGCCTTGTACCTGGGCCCGCCCACGGTCAGCAAGCTGATGAAGACCCTGGCACGGGGCGGCCTCCTCCAATCCCAGCGGGGAGTGAAGGGCGGTTATCTCCTCGCCCGGAAGCCGGACCGCATCAGCGTCGCCCAGGTCATCGACGCCATGGAAGGGCCCATCGCCCTCACCGAATGCACCCTGCCGGGGGTATGCCGCCAAGCGGAGCATTGCCCCGTGCGGGAAGGCTGGAGCAAGTTGTCCGCCACCGTCTATCGCGCCCTGGACGGCGTCAGCCTGGCCGAGATGGCCGGGAATGAAACACCGCAAGCCGTCGAAACCCTGACCGCGTAACCCACAGGAGACCGCCATGCCGCAGCCGCTCAACAAGGTCGAGGAACTGGTCAGCAAGGAATACCGCTGGGGCTTCGTCACCCCGGTGGAGGCCGATGCCCTGCCGAAGGGACTGGACGAGGACATCATCCGCCGCATCTCGGCCAAGAAAGAGGAGCCGGATTTCATGCTCCACTGGCGCCTCGACGCCTACCGCCATTGGCTGGGCATGAGCGAGCCCCACTGGTCCAGCGCCTCCTATCCGCCCATCGACTACCAGGACATCATCTATTACTCCGCCCCCAAGGCCGGAGAAGCGCCGAAGAGCCTCGCCGAGGTGGACCCGGAACTGCTGCGGACCTACGAAAAACTGGGCATCCCCCTGCGGGAACAGGAAATGCTCGCCGGAGTGGCCGTGGACGCGGTGTTCGACAGCGTCTCGGTAGCCACCACCTTCAAGGAACAACTGCACAAACAGGGCATCCTCTTCTGCTCCTTTTCCGAGGCGGTGCGCCAGTACCCGGACTTGGTGCGGCAATACCTGGGCAGCGTGGTGCCCGCCGGCGACAATTTCTTCGCCGCCCTCAATGCGGCGGTGTTCTCCGACGGCTCTTTCGTCTATGTGCCGAAAGGCGTGCGCTGCCCCATGGAGCTGTCCACCTACTTCCGCATCAACGCCCGCTCCACCGGCCAGTTCGAACGCACCCTGATCATCGCCGACGAGGGGGCCTACGTCTCCTACCTGGAAGGCTGCACCGCGCCGATGCGGGACGAGAACCAGCTCCACGCCGCTGTGGTGGAACTGGTGGCCCTGGAAGGCGCCACCATCAAATACTCCACCGTGCAGAACTGGTACCCCGGCGACAAGGAAGGCCGGGGCGGCATCTACAACTTCGTCACCAAGCGGGGCGACTGCCGGGGAGCGAACTCGAAGATTTCCTGGACCCAGGTGGAAACCGGCTCCGCCATCACCTGGAAATACCCCAGCGTGATCCTGCGGGGCGACAACTCGGTGGGCGAGTTCTACTCGGTAGCCCTGACCAACAACCGCCAGCAGGCCGACACCGGCACCAAGATGATCCATATCGGCAAGAACACCCATAGCACCATCCTCTCCAAGGGCATTTCCGCCGGCCGCGGCAGCAATGCCTACCGGGGACTGGTGAAGGTGCTGAAGTCCGCCGACAACGCCCGCAACTACACCCAGTGCGACTCCCTGTTGATGGGGGACCGCTGCGCCGCCCATACCTTCCCCTACATC
>JAGUYQ010000158.1 GCA_020061285.1 Betaproteobacteria bacterium | reverse complement strand
GGGCCTGCTCAATGATTAACCACCGGAGACGTCCATGAAACACCTTTTCGCCCCCTTATCCCTGGCCCTGCTGCTGACGGCCTGCCAGCAGGAAACGCCCCCCACCCAGCCGCCCCTGCCGAAAACCGACGGCGGCGCCCTGCCCGAGCGCGCCCAGGCCGGCATCGACACGCTGAACAAGGCCAAGGAGGCGGAAGGCGTAGTGCGGCAGCAGGCCGCAGAACAAGAAAAGGCCATCAACAGCCAAACCCAGTAATATCTATAATCGGCAACACCCACAAAAAAACACGAACGGAGACAACATCATGCTCACTTTACGACAAGTGCTGTACTGGCTCGCCTTCACCCTCGCCCTGGGCACGGCCATCCCCGCCCTCGCCGAGGAAGCCAGCCCCCACGCCATCGAAACCCCGTCCTGGTTCAAGAACTCCTTCCTCGACCTGCGGGAGGACCTGGCGGAAGCGAACAAGTCCGGCAAGCGCCTGCTGCTGTACTTCCACCAGGACGGCTGCCCCTACTGCAAGGAGCTCATCCAGGTCAACTTCGCCGACAAGGCCATCGCCGACAAGACCCGCAAGCACTTCGACGTCATCGCCATCAACATCTGGGGGGATCGGGAAGTCACCGGCCTGAACGGCAAGACCGGGAGCGAGAAACAATTCGCCGCCGGGATGCGGGTCCAATTCACCCCCACCCTGGTGTTCCTCGACGAACAGGGCAAACCGGCCCTGCGCCTGAACGGCTTCTACCCGCCGCGCAAGTTCAGCGCCGCCCTGGATTACGCCAGCGGCCGCCAGGAGGGCAAAATGGCCTTCGCCGAGTACCTCAAAAGCGTCGGCGACAGTGCCCCCTCCACCGGCCTGTTCCACGACGAGCCGTTTTTCATGGCGCCCCCCTACCTGCTGCAACGCAACGTGATGGCGGCGAAAAAACCACTGGCGGTATTCTTCGAGCAAAAATTCTGTGCCGGCTGCGACGAAATGCACGCCATCCCCCTCAAGGAGGCGGAGACGCGGCAGTTGCTGGATAAATTCGAGGTGGTGCGCCTCAACCTCTTCGGCAAGGCGCCGCTCATCACCCCCGACGGCAGGAAGCTCAACGAAGGGGAATGGGGACGGCTGCTGAAGGTGGCCTACACTCCCACCATCGTGTTCTTCGACGAGAAAGGCAAGGAAGTGTTCCGGGCGGAAGCCTTCCTCAAGACCTTCCACCTCCAGTCCAGCCTGGATTACGTCGCCAGCGGCGCCTACAAGACCCAGCCCAACTTCCAGCGATTCGTCCAGACGCGGGCGGATGCCCTGCGGGCGAAGGGGATCGAAGTGGACATCTGGAAATAAGCAGAAATAGGGCGGTAGGCTTTAGCCTGGATAGGGGTGTTCCCTATTCCCGGATTCGGCCATGCTGATGTAGTGTATGTCGATCCATCACTTTAGGCGGGTGCATCGTGGAAACAACCCCTTCCGAGTTGGTCAAGGATATCAGCAATCTGGCGTCCCTCCCCGACGTCTACTACCACATCAATCAGTTGGTGGGGCAACCCAACAGCACGGTGGACGACATCGCCGAGGCGGTCGCCCGTGACCCCGCCTTCACCTTGCGGCTGCTCCGCGTCGCCAACAGTCCCCTTTATGGCCTGAGCAGCCATGTGGAAACCCCG
This sequence comes from Betaproteobacteria bacterium, assembly GCA_020061285.1. The sequence continues at coordinate 3,206 of JAGUYQ010000158.1, read as the reverse complement.
GCCAAAGCGGTATCCATCATCGGAACGCAACAAATCCGCAGCCTTGCCCTGTCCATGTCCATTACCCATGCCTTCGCCGGCCTTCCCAACGAGTTGGTATCCATGGACAACTTCTGGCGCCACAGCCTGCTCTGCGCTCTGGTGGCGCGCCTCCTCGCCAAGCAGATGCGCCGTTGCGATCCGGAAGCCCTGTTTACCGCCGGCCTGCTCCATGACATCGGCGAACTGGTGATTTTCAACCGCTTGCCGGATAAGGCCAAGGAGTCCCTCCTCCATGTTCTGGACAGCCCGGACGAGTTGCCGGTCAACCTGGCCGAGCAGGAGGCCATGGGCTTCGACCACGCTGCCGTGGGGGGCGAACTGGCCAAGGCATGGAACCTCCCCGCCCTACTGCAGGAATGCATCGCCTTCCACCATGACATCGGCGGCGCCCGGCAGTACCCCCGTGAGGTGGCACTGGTCCACATCGCCAATATCCTGGCGCAAATGGCCGAGGTGGACACCCTGGACCCCGCCGACGTCCCCCCCATTGATCCACAAGCCTGGACAATCACCGGTCTCTCGGAAGACCTGGTGGATGAAATCGTGCACGAGGCCCAGGCCGGCATCGCCGAGGTGGAGTCCCTGTTCGTGGGAAATACCTAATGGCCGTCTCCCCGACCATCAAGCGGCCATCGCCCCCTCCCAGCCTGCCAGGCTTCGAGCACGTTCGCCGCTCCTGGAACGAGAGCTACCAAGCCTACGCGGCGCGCATCATGCCGGGAGAATTCTATGTCACCCGCAACAGCGAAGGCATTTACACCACCCTTGGCTCCTGTATCTCCGCCTGCATCCGGGACAATCTCACCGGCATCGGCGGGATGAACCACTTCATGCTCCCCGCCACCGACGCCTCGCCGGAAGAGGCCTGGAAAGCCACCAGCCTCAGCGCGGCCACCCGCTACGGCAACTACGCCATGGAGCACTTGATCAACGAGATCATGCGCAACGGCGGCAAGCGCCACAATCTGGAGGTAAAGATTTTCGGCGGTGGGCGGATTCTCGCCAACATGACCGATGTGGGCAAGCGCAACATCCAGTTCGCCCGCGACTACCTGGAAACCGAAGGCCTGAAAATCATGGCGGAAGACGTGGGCGACATCTTCCCTCGCATGGTGGTCTACTTCCCCTCCACCGGGAAAGCACGGGTGAAGCGCCTGCGCTCCCTGCACAACAACACCATTGCCGAAATGGAAAACAGCTACTTCCGCCACATCAAGGAAGAGCCGGTGTCCGGCGAGATCGAACTGTTTTAGCCATAACGCTGAAAGTGCACGAGGCAGAAGGTTTGACGATGCCGGAAGCCGCGCAGCGGCCATCGTTGCCCCAAAAGACGTTTCGGTGGAAACCACCTATTGCAACTTAACGGCTAGCCCTGTAATTCGTCCGGGGTGTTCAAATTACGGAATGCCTCGGCGTCAGCGAAGGCCACTCCCACCTGCTTCAACCCTGACTGCCACTTTCCCACCCCCCGCCCGCCTTGGGCCATGAACGCCCCGAGTGCGGCAAGCACCTCCCGGCGGCAGAGGAATATCACCGGCTGCCTCTCGCCGCCGCATTCGGCCACGGCGATGTCCGCATTTGCCGCAACGAGGGCCTGGTACAAGCGATCGGCCAAATCCAAGGGCAGGAAAGGGGTGTCGCAGGGCACGCACAGCAGCAAGTCGTGAGACGCCGTTTTGAGGGCTTGGCGGATGCCCGCGAGGGGGCCGGGATAATCGGGAATGTCGTCGGCCAGCACCGGGAACCCGAGGGCGCGGTAGTCGCCGAAACGGCGGTTGGCGCTGAGGAGAATCTCGTCCGCCTGGGAACGGATGCGTTCCAGCACGTGGGCCACCAGGGGCTTGCCCCGAAATTCCACCCATCCCTTATCCACGCCCCCCATGCGGCTTCCCTGGCCTCCGGCGAGGATCACCGCGCTGACTTTCGGGCGAGCCGCCATCAGCGCCGGGAGGAGTGATGCTGGAACAGCCAGAAGCGTTCGCTACGGTCGCCGGGGCGGGCGCCTTCCCATATTTGCAGCCATTCCCGGCCCAACTGGGGCGGGCTGTCCACACTGCCCTGGATCAGCAGGAGGCCGCATTCCTTGCCATCGGTCTCGCGGCGCTGGGTCAGAATGCCGGCGTAGTATTGCAGCAGAGCCCGCTGGGGCTCGCCCAGGGCTTGGCTGGTGATGCAGTCGTAGCGGGAAGGCAGGGATTGCTGCAAGTCGGCGATCATGGCCCGGTAGGTCTTGCCGGTATCGATCCACGGCAGCCACAGGGTGGTGAGCAGGCTCCACATGAGGGTGATGCCTGCCGCCCAGTTGACCACGGCACGGCGGGTATTGCGCCCCAGGCGGGACACCAGCACCAGCCACAACACGGTATAGACCAGGGCCACGCCGAAGGTGAACAGCTTGAACTCGGGGGCGTAGGCGGGCTGGAGGTAATGGGCCCGTTCCGCCAGCTTGGCGGGCCAGCCAGTCATCATGGCGATCCAGCCCAGCCACAGGAAGCCGGAAAAGAGGCCGAAGGTCATCAGGCCGAACCAGTCCAGGGCCGCCGCCGCCCCCCGCCGCAGCACGTCCACCCCACCCGCCGCCAGCAGGGACAGGGGCAACAGGATGGGCAGGGCGTACACTTCACGGGCGTCGGAGGCGGTCAGCAGCACCGCCAAGATCACCAGGAAAGCCGCCAGGGGCAATTGCACCGCCGGCTGCCGCAAGCCCTTGCGGCCGCCCCGCCACAGGGCCCAGAGGGCGATGGGCCAAGCCGGCCAGGCGAACCAGGGCAGGGTTTCCAGGTAATAGCCCCGCTCCGGCGTCGGGCCAAGCTTGGCGAAGCCCAGGTAACGCCCCAGGTTGTTGGTCCAAAACCACTGCCGGAACAATTCCGGCGATCGCTGGTAGAGGGCGTAGGGCCACACCAGCAGCCACGGCAGCGCAGCGAGGAGCGCCACGCCGAGGGCGAGAAGATAATTGCGGCAGCGCCAGGGGTGGAACAGCAACAGCAGCGCCGCAGTGAGCCCCACCACGCCGGGAGCGATCAGGCCCTTGGACATGAAGCCCACCCCCACCCCGGTACCCAGCACCAGCCCCGCCAGCACCGGCCGCCGCAGGGACAGGGCAAGGCCGTAGAAGGCGGCGGCAAAGCCCGCCAGGAGGGCGGTGTCGGTGATCATTTCGT
>JAGUYQ010000084.1 GCA_020061285.1 Betaproteobacteria bacterium | reverse complement strand
TAGTTTTATCCTGAAACCTGGGAAGAAGCCATCGGAGGCAGTCAGGGCTGCGTTTTCAGGACCGACGCGGTTGGAGTGTTTGTCAGCAATACGTGCGGTTCTCGCCAAGGGCTTATTAGAGACTTTGGGGAGTGTGGATTTTGACAAGCACTTTGCCTATGTCAGTGACAATGATCCCGGGGTAGTGATTGGGACAAATACGGCACCACGGGATCGTGTTAAGGAGTTGATGGAGACCCCAAATGCCTCGTCAACCAATGATTTGATTAAGGGCGACTGGATTTATTACCAGAATGACTCTCGGTACTTGCAAAAACACCCCGCCGGTTTGTGGCAGGGAGAGAATTGCATTTACGACGGTGGTAATAAATTCAGTGGGCTCGGCTTGAATGGAATGACGCTGCAACAGCTAAAAACTAGTATGGAGCATGCCTTCAATCAGTCCCCCTCCTCGGACGATATTTCTCAGGACCCTATGTTGCGCTCTTCACATTCAAGTTATAAGAAAGCCTTGGCAGAAGCACAGGATGCTAATCCTGTTGGGCTCAGGTATGACACACTCCAAAGATTCCAACTGGAAAAATTCCTGTTGAAATAAATTGTTTGGAAGGCAAAAAGAAATGAAAAACTCGGATTTTGATGTTCGAGTGGCATATGCCTACGAGGCGCCAAGTAAGCCACCTGCGCGGGTTTTGGTAGGAGACCTGTTTTTTAAGAATAACTCGCCGGGTCTAATATATTTCCTTCTTCCCTATTTTCTTGACGAGCCATTAGTGATTGAAAGCAATAGGGTTGAAGCAATAGAAGTATTTAAGGCGCCTCTCGACGGGGGGGTATATTTTTTGATACACCGAAACCCCGCATTTTTTATTTTCCCACTAAATTCGCAAGATTCTCTTTCTTTTCCCCTTTGGCGCTTTATGACCTGGAGCAAGGAAAACACATCGGAAATATGGGCCGCCAAGAATGTTTTGATCAACAAATCAAAATCCCTCGTGGAATGGGGCAATGAAATGAAATTCGGCCTCCCCGGGGTTGCGTATGAAGAGAATGCACTGCTGATGGCATGGGAGCCTGTAGAACCCGTATCCATATTAATGGAAGATATCGTCGCAAAATTTTCGATACGGCTTATGTGATAATCGGCTGGATTGGGTTTGTATCATCTTTGGATGGCATCCAAGTTAGATGTGGGTACCAAGAGTTCAGTTCTGAGCCGAGGCACAGGATTGGGTGCGTGTATGGAGGGTTGAATGGGCCAACAAGTCTGCATGGGCGCCATGCTCAAATGCAGCTTCGGCATGGCGCCGAGCTCGCTGGTGGTGTTGCCGACCAATCGGGTGACGACGCAGACGCCGGATGCGAACATCATGGATCACATTCCCATGGTGAACATCCTACCCTTCGGCATGTGCCAGAGCCCGGCGAATCCGGCGGTGGCGGCGGCGACGGCGGCGGCTTTGGGTGTGTTGACGCCCATGCCGTGCATACCGGCGACGGCCGCTCCCTGGGCGCCCGGCTGCGCGACGGTGATGATCGCCAACATGCCCTCGCTGAATAACTCTTCCAAGCTGATGTGCTCTTTCGGCGGCGTGATCGAGATTACGTATCCCGGACAGGCGACGGTTTGCATTCCCTGATGGAAGAACGGCAGGGCAATGGAGTTTTCGTTTCTCAATAGGCTGTTCGCGCGAGCCGATTGGGGTGAGACTGCTAGCGTGGGGGCGCTCCCTGGGTGAAGTTGATGCGTTGCGCTTATGCTGACCTGCGTGTGGCGTACGCGCTCGATTGCTCCGTGCCTGCTTCATCAATCCGTGTCATCAGGTATACTACCGACTGATTTTTCGTTGCGTATAACGGCTGCGAATATTTGCAGCTTGGATCGAGGAAATGGAATGGCATCCGTCAACAAAGTGATTCTAATCGGCAACCTGGGCAAGGACCCGGAAACCCGCTACATGCCCAGCGGCGACGCTATCTGCAACATCACCCTGGCGACCACCGATAGCTGGAAGGACAAGAGCGGCGAGAAGCAGGAGCGCACCGAGTGGCACCGGGTGGCCTTCTTCGGCAAGCTGGCGGAGATCGCCGGCGAGTACCTGAAGAAAGGCTCCCAGGTCTACGTGGAAGGCCGCCTGCAAACCCGCAAGTGGCAGGACAAGGAAGGCCAGGACCGCTACACCACCGAGATCGTCGCCGACAGGATGCAGATGCTGGGCGGTCGCGGCGGCGGCAACACCTTCGAGGTGGTGGAAGGGGGGGGCGGACGCGCATCCTCCGGCGGCGGCTCTTCCGGCGGCTCCCGCAGCGGCGGCGCCCCGGCCAAGAGCGGCGGCGAGTTCGACGATTTCGAGGACGATATTCCTTTCTAAAAGCCGCCTAACAGCGGTTGCCGAAGCGAACCCGGTATTCCCCAGCGGATGCCGGGTTTTTTGTCGCCTGTCACCGCCGGACCGGACGTGGGTTGATGAGATGCAGCGGTCGGCGCGGAGGTGAGGGAGGCGCCTCCTGCGGCACTTCCTCCTGCTGGGTGGGGAATAAGCTGCGTGCACACGCTGTTCCCGTTGACTGTGGCGGAATGGGGTCCGCGACTGAACGGCGCCCACTCATACCATTTCGCCGACGCGCCCGCGACGCATCAATCTGAACGTCCTAGGAACAACGCAAGGAGTCAGCTTCGCATCGTCCCCATGGCAACCGTATCCGGGCTCGTAATCCGACCCGTTCATGGCGGTTCCCTTTGGTGCCCTCAGCCGGGGTTATCGGGGCCGCCGGTTTTTTTTCAACCGCCGCCGGGGTAAAGTGGCGCATTCTGCTACAGCCAAACGAGCCAAACGAGATGATGGGGGGAATCAAAAACCTGGCGCTGCGGGCCTATGCCACCATGGAGCGCAGCGTGCAGTATTTCGAGCCGCGCTTCCTGCCCTTCGGGCTGGTGGCGGTGGTGGGCTTTCCCCTCTACTACTTCATCTGGCACGACCTCTTTCCCCTGCCCTACGAGAACCTTCCCCTGCGGCTGTTGGGCAGCGCCCTGTTCGTGCCGGTGATGCTGGCGAAATATTGGCCCGACAGGCTGCGCTGCTACCTGCCGGGTTACTGGTATCTGGCAATTCTGTTCGCCCTGCCCTTCTTCTTCACCTTCATGCTGCTGAAAAACGAGGGCGACAGCGCTTGGCTGCTGTCGGCCCTGGCGGCGGCCTTCCTCATGGTGCTGCTGCTGGATTGGCTGAATCTGTTCATCCAGACCGTGGTGGGGGTCGGCCTGGCTTGGCTGGCCTACAGCCTGACCACAACGGGGCCCCACCTGGAATTCGTCAGCTTGGAACACGTGCCGATCTATTTGTTCATCATCGTCATCGGCGCGGCGGCGAACTACAGTTCCGAGGTGGTGAAGCGGGAGCGGTTGCGGGCCATGCTGACCGCCGCCAGCACCGTGGCCCACGAACTGCGCACGCCCCTCCTGGGCATCAAGGCCGGGGCGGCGGGGCTGAAACTGCACCTGCCCATCCTGTTGGAAGCCTACCGCCAGGCAAGAGAGGCGGGCTTGGCGGTGGAGCCGGTGCGGGAAGCGCACCTGGAATCGATGCGGGGGGTGCTGGAGCGGATCGAGGGGGAGGCGGACTATTCCAATACCGCCATCGACATGCTGATGATGAACACCAAGCCCTTCGGCTTCAAGGAGGGCAATTTCACCCCCCGTTCCATGGCGGCTTGTGTGGAAACGGCTCTACGGCGCTATCCTTTCGCCTCGGAACGGGAACGCCGGCTGGTGGTGTGGGCTCCGGGGGAGGATTTCGCATTTCGCGGCAACGAGCTGTTGATGGTGCACGTGCTGTTCAACCTGCTCAAGAATGCGGTCTATCATGTCACCAAGGCCGGTAAGGGGCAGATAGCCATCCGGCTGGAATCGGCGCCGGAGGGAGGACGGCTGGTTTTCCGGGATACGGGGCCGGGCATACCGCCCCAGGTTCTGCCCCATATTTTCACCCGCTTCTACTCCTGGTCGTGGGGTCACGACGACGGTTCGGGAGCGGGCATCGGTCTGGCATACTGCCGTAGCGTCATGCAAGCGTTTGGGGGGAGTATTACATGCGAGTCGATAGCGGGCGAGTTCAGCGAGTTCGTTTTAACCTTTCCTGCGGCAAGAGGTTGATGCGGCAGGATGAAGTGCCGCCGTTCTATTTTCCGACCACGGTGGTGTTCATCGACGACAGCCGCGATTTCCTGGCCAACCTGAGCCTCCAGCTCGATGCCGGTCTTGCTTTCCGCCTCTACGATTCCCCTGCCGACGCTTTGGTTGCCCTGAACGGCACCCCCAGCCAGCCGTCCCTGGTGGAGCGGCTCTTTTCCGTCTCCCGCCATGGCGAGGAAATGCCACTGTCCCATCACGTCCTCGACCTCAACCTGGACAACATCGCCCGCGAGGTCCACAACGAGCACCGCTTCGAGCAGGTGTCGGTAGTAGTGGTGGACTACGACATGCCCGAGATCGACGGCCTGGAACTGTGCCGCAACCTCAAGAACCCTGCCCTGAAGAAGGTGCTATTGACGGGCAAGGCGGACGAGAAAGTGGCGGTGCAGGCCTTCAACCAGGGCCTGATCGACCGCTTCATCCTGAAGCAGGACCCGGACGTGATCCCGGTCCTCAACCGGGCCATCGTGGACCTGCAATTGGCCTATTTCGAGAACCTGGGCCGCACGGTGATGGACGCCCTGGCCCTGGGCTCCCACACCTTCCTGCGGGACCCGCTGTTCGTCGAGGTCTTCCGCCAGATTTGCACCCGCCTGGACATCGTCGAGTTCTACCTTACCGCCACCCCGGAGGGGATTTTGATGCTGGACGCGGACGGCGTGCCGAGCCTGCTCGTCGTCCAGACCGAGGAGGACATGCTCACCCACTACGAGATCGCCTACGACCAGGCGGCGCCGCCTGCCCTGCTCGGCGCCCTGAAAAGTAACAGGATGGTGCCCTATTTCTGGCAATCGGGGGGGGAGTACGGGCCGGATTGCCACGATTGGCAGTCGTGCCTGTACCCCGCCACGGAGATCAAGGGGCGGGAGTGGTATTACTACGCCGTGGTGCCGAACCCCGGCGGCTTTCAACTGGGCACGGTCATCCCCTACAACGCGTTCCTGGTGTGGCTGGATAAGGCGGGCTGCACCGCCTTTTCCTAGGCGCCGCCCTCCTTGCCGTCAGGCCGCGTTGCTGTGGTGCAAGGTGCCGCCGCCACGGGCGGCCTTGCGCCGGGTCGAGGCCCAGTTCGCCATGTCCACCTCGGCGCGGATGTCCCGGCAGGCGTTAACGATGCGCTCCATCTCGGCCGCCGTCAGGGTGCAGTTGACCGATAGCCGGATGAGGGCGCGGTTCTTCGGCGTCGCCGGGGCGCAGAACACCGAGCCGAAAATCCCCCGCGCCTCCAGGGCGTCCCGCAACACGATGGTTTGCTTTTCCGTGCCCGATTCCAGGGCGATGATCTGGGACTGGCTGCCGTTCAGGTTGTAGCCCAGCTCGTCCAAGCGCTCCCGCAGGTAGGCGGCGTTGGCGCGCAGTTCCTGCCGCCGCCAATCCTCGTCCCGGATGACCTCCAGGGTGGCGTCGAGCCCGGCCACCTCGTGGGGCAGCAGGGTGGAGCTGAAAATTGCCGGGTTCGACTCGAACTTGAAGTATTCGCTGAATCGCTCCGAGCAGGCGATGAAACCGGCCCGCCCGGCAAACGCCTTGGCCAGGCTGGCGGTGCGGAAATGCACCTTGTCCGGCAGGCCCAGCTCCGCCACCATCCCTTCCCCCCGGTGGCCGTGGGTGCCGAGGGAATGGGATTCGTCCACCACCAGCACGCAGCCGTGGCGGGTGCCCACGTCCACCACCTCCTCCAGGGGGCAGACGCTGCCGTTGGTGCTGTATACCGAGTCCACCAGGATCACCCCCGGCCCGTATTTGAGCACCTGGCGCTCCAGGTGCTCGACGTCGTTGTGATGGAACGACACGGCGCGCGCACCGGCGCTGCGGATGCCCTCCCACAGGGACATGTGGGCCATCATGTCCACGTACACCGGGGTGTTTTCATCGGCGATGGACTGGATCAGCCCGGTGTTGGCGGCGAAGCCCGATTGGCACAGCACCCCCGCCTCGGCGTCCACGAAGTGGGCCAGGCGCCGCTCCATGTCGAGAAGAGGGTTGTCGCCGTGGAGGAAAATCCCCGACATCAGCAGGCCGTTGCCCTCGTCTACCAGCTTTTCCGCTGCTGCCCGGAGAATCTTCGGATGCCGCGCCAGGGACAAATAATCGTTGCTGCTTAGATGGATGGCGTCATGGCCGGGGTGGCGCCCCCGCATGATATGGCCGCCGTCCCAGGTGTTCTGGACCCGTTCCCGGTAGTAGCCGTTCACCCGGCGGGCGAGAAAATCCGGCTCCGGGGCGTTGCGGAAGGCGGGAGTGCGGGAAAAGGGAGTGACGAGGGGATTCATGGTGTTCTCCTAAAAAGTGGGGGGGATGTTGTTTCCCTAAGCCTGGATGGCCTGCGGGAAGGGAGTGATCCCGTTCCTGAATGGGGGGTAATTCCCGGACAGGATTGGACTAATCTAGCTTAGTCGCTCGGGGTTTCGGTGAATGTGACAGCATCGGTTCACAAACCGGCTTTCTGCAGCGTCTTTCATTCGTTCATGCCGGGGAGTGAGGCGGTTGGATACGGCGTGCTTGAAAAGCGAAAGGAGAGCCAAGTGAACTTGATGACGTGGAACATGCAGGGCGCGGGAACGGTGGGGAACCCCAAGGCCAAGTGGGAAAAACTGGCCGACTGGCTGGTGAACCGGCCGGCCGATAGCCGCCCCTCCGTGGTGGCGGTGCAGGAGTGCGGGGTGATTCCCGACAAGCTGCCGGGAACGGCGACCTACGAGCGGGAAATCTCGCCGGGAGGCTGGCCGGTGAAAATCTACAAATGGACGGCGGAGGACTACGCCGGGCTCCACACCCGGGACTACTACGTGAGCTATGCCGAACTGGACACGGGGGCCAACCGGGTCAACCTAGCCCTGGTCACCGAGGCCGACCCGGAGGATGCCGCCACCACCTTCGCCGAGACCCGGCCCGGACTCGGCGTGCTGATCGGGGACATCTGGTATTTCTCCATCCACGCCAGCGCGGCCGTGGGGTGGGACGTGGAGGACCTCCTCGCCAACATCTGGACCACCGTCGGCTGCGGGCCGTACATCGTCGAGAAGATCGATCTCAACGCCGGCCTGTTAGTCTTCCGGGCCAATCCGGATTTCTACCGTGGCAAGCCG
>JAGUYQ010000027.1 GCA_020061285.1 Betaproteobacteria bacterium | reverse complement strand
CGGGTGGTGGAGCGCCTGCTGACGAATTTCCATCTTCCCAAGTCCACCCTGCTGATGCTGGTGTCGGCCTTCGCCGGGGTGGACAACATCCGCCACGCCTACCGCCACGCCGTGGAACAGCGCTACCGTTTCTTCAGCTACGGCGACGCCATGCTGCTGGAGGGGCGGCCGGACTGAAATCTGCTAGGATGAAGCCAGTAACGAAGGAGAAACGATGGAAGCGTATGTTTACTGGTTCGTGCTGGCGCTGGTTCTCCTCGGCGCGGAGCTCGTCAGCGGCACTTTCTACATGCTGGTCATGTCTCTCGCCCTCGGCGCCGCCGGTGTCGTCGCCCTGCTGGGCGTCGGGATGGAGTGGCAATACGTGACAGCGGCGGTGGTGGGCGTGGCCGGCACGGTGCTGCTGCGCCGCTCGAAAGTCACCGCCCGGAGCCGGGAAGTCCAAGAGCAGAGCCTGGATGTGGGCCAGAGCGTGAAGGTCTTCGAATGGCATGAAGACGGCACGGCGCGGGTCCATTACCGGGGCGCCGAGTGGGACGCCGAACCCGAATCCGCCGATTTCACACGGGAAGGGCCGTTCTACATTTGCGAAGTGCGCGGCAATACGCTCATACTCAGCCACCACAAAGGGAAATAAGCCATGGAAATCGTCACTCTCATCCTTATCGCCGCCGCCATCTTCATCGTCAAGGCGGTCAAGGTGGTGCCCCAGCAGCATGCCTGGGTAGTGGAGCGCCTGGGTAAGTTCCACGCCGTCTTGGCGCCGGGCCTCACCATCGTGGTGCCCTTCATCGACCGCATCGCCTACAGGCACCTGCTGAAGGAAATCCCGCTGGATGTGCCGAGCCAGATTTGTATCACACGGGACAACACCCAACTCCAGGTGGACGGTATTCTCTACTTTCAGGTCACCGATCCGAGACTCGCTTCCTACGGCTCCAGCGACTACGTCATGGCCATCACCCAGTTGGCCCAGACCACCCTGCGCTCGGTGATCGGCAAGATGGAATTGGACAAGACCTTCGAGGAGCGGGACGACATCAACCGCGCCGTGGTGGCGGCCCTGGACGAGGCGGCCCTGAGCTGGGGGGTGAAGGTGCTGCGCTACGAGATCAAGGACCTCACTCCGCCGAAGGAAATCCTCCATGCCATGCAGGCCCAGATCACCGCCGAGCGGGAAAAGCGCGCCGTTATCGCCACCTCCGAGGGCAAGCAGCAGGAGCAGATCAACCTCGCCAACGGCGCCCGCCAGGCGGCCATCGCCAAGTCCGAGGGCGAAAAGCAGGCCGCCATCAACCGCGCCCAGGGCGAGGCCGAAGCCATCAAGGCCGTGGCCGCCGCCAACGCCCAGGCCATCCAGCAGGTCGCCCAGGCCATCCAGTCCCAGGGCGGCATTGAGGCGGTGAACCTGAAAGTGGCGGAAAAATACGTCGAGGCCTTCTCCGGCGTCGCCAAGGAAGGCAACACCCTGATCCTGCCGGGCAACATGGCCGAAATGGGGTCCATGGTGGCGGCAGCCATGAGTATCGTGAAATCCCAGAAGTAGAATCTTGCGGTTTGTGTGTTGAGATTGCCATGCCGCCGGTCTAAAATGCTATCAAGTTGATAGCGTTCGGAGGCGACATGGCACAAGTACTGGTAAGAAACCTCGACGAAGAGGACTTGAGCGGGCTCAAGCAGCTTGCCCAAGAGCATCACCGTTCACTGGAGGGCGAAATCCGCCTGATTCTCAAGGAGGCTGCCGGCCGCGCCCGGGACATGGGCGAATTCCGCAAGCGCGTGGAGGCGCTCCGGGCAGGCTTCGGCAATCAAGTGTTTTCCGATAGCGCCGACTTGATTCGCGAAGACAGGTATTCCCGGTGACCACCTACGTGGTCGATGCCTCCGTGGCGGTCAAATGGTACCTGCCCGAGGCGAGCAGCGCCCAAGCCACATCCCTCCTTGCTCCCGACAATATCCTTTGGGCGCCCGACCTGATTTTCGCCGAAATTGGCAATGTCTTTTGGAAGCGTGTCCAGCGGGGCGAACTGGGGTCCAAACAGGCACAGGCGTGTCTCTACGATTTCCTTTCCGGCCCCCTGCGCATCGAGGACAGTCCGTTGCTACTGGAAAAGGCCTGGGATATTGCTACCCGATATGGTCGAACCGTTTACGATAGCCTCTACCTGTCCTTGGCGGACAAGCTCGGCACACCGCTGGTCACGGCCGATCTGCGGTTTTACAACGCTTTGCGCGATACGCCCCTGGGTGAGCGATTGTGCTGGATTGAGAAGCTGGATTCGTAGTGTCATCACTTGGTTTGTAACGGGTTAGGATGCGGTGCAGACCACATATCCTGAGACCCTGCAATGTTGGTGGATATTTTACAAGGTATTGAAATTTAAACATTAGTGCCCATATATGCTCTTGTGGAACATTAATTAATAAACCAGGAGATTTATATGGGAAAGACGTATCCTCGCGAAGAGCACAAAGAGAAGGCGCAAGATTTCGTTAATTTTTTTAATAACAAAAAACAATT
>JAGUYQ010000149.1 GCA_020061285.1 Betaproteobacteria bacterium | reverse complement strand
GGGCAGGCGCTCGGGCCCGAGGACGATGAGGGCGACGACGCCGATCAGCAGCAGTTCGCTGAAGCCGATATCAAACATGGCGGTTCAAGGGGCAAGGAGGTCGAGGAGCCGACAGCCGCGAGCGCCGCTCAACTGTGGGTCTTGTCCTTGACCTCGCCCTCGATGGTCGTCTTGCTGTCGGCGGAAGCCTCCAGTTCGGGGGCTTTTTCCCCTTCCTTGACCGCTTCCTTGAAGTTTTTCACCGCGCCCCCCAGGTCGGAGCCGATGTTGCGCAGCTTCTTGGTGCCGAAAATAACCAGAACGATCACCAGCACGATCAGCCAATGCCAGATGCTAAAGGAACCCATATTCCGTCTCCAAAAAATTAAACGTGGGCCAGCGCACCGCCGCCCAGTATGTGGACGTGCAGGTGGAACACCACCTGCCCGCCCCCCTTGCCGGTATTGATCACGGTCTTGAAACCGTCCGTCAGCCCTTGTTCCTTGGCCAGCAGCGGGGCCAGCAGCAGGATGCGGCCGAGCAGCATTTCGTGCCGGGCATGGGCATCCTCCAGGGAAGCGATATGCTCCTTGGGCACGATGAGGAAATGCACCGGCGCCGCCGGGTTGATGTCGTGGAAAGCGACCAGGTCGCTGTCCTCGTACAGCTTCTTGCTGGGGATTTCCCCGTTGGCGATTTTGCAGAAAATGCAATCGGTCACTTGTTTCTCACTATCAGTCTTTACGCGACGCCTTTTAGTTCCGGCTAACCTAAAGGTTACCCTTCACTGAAAGGCTAGCCATCCTTCGGCCGGCTAGCCTTTTCGGCAATGCCGGACAGGCCTTCCCGACGCGCCAATTCGTTCAATACATCGTTCGGATGCAGACCCTGCTGCGCCAGCAGCACCAGACTGTGGAACCACAGGTCCGCCATCTCGTACACCACCTGCCCCTTGTCGCCGTCCTTGGCGGCGATCACCGTCTCGGTGGCCTCCTCGCCGATCTTCTTGAGGATGGCATCCAGGCCCTTGGCGTACAGCTTGGCCACGTAGGAGGACTGCGGATCGGCGCTCTTGCGGGCCTCCAGGGTTTCCGCCAGGCGATCGAGGATGTCGTTCATTTGTCCGCGCCCTTGGCCTGGTAGATTTCGGCCGGGTCCTTCAGAACCGGCTCCGCCGCGACCCACTGGCCGTCCTCGAACTTCTGGAAGAAACAGTGCCTGCGCCCGGTATGACAAGCGATGCCGCCCATCTGTTCCACCTTGAGCAAAATCACGTCCTCGTCGCAGTCGAGGCGGATGTCCCGCACCTTCTGCACATGGCCGGATTCCTCGCCCTTGTGCCACAGTTTCTTGCGGGAGCGGGACCAGTACACCGCCTCGCCGCTTTCCACGGTGCGTTTCAGGGCCTCCCGGTTCATCCAGGCGAACATCAGCACCTGGCCGTCGGCGGCGTCCTGGGCGATCACCGGCACCAGGCCGTCGTCGGTCCACTTCACCTTGTTCAGCCACAGGTCCTTGGCGCTCACAGCCGCATCTCGATGCCGTGCCGGGCCATGTATTCCTTGGCCTGCTGCACGGTGTATTCGCCGTAGTGGAAAATGCTCGCCGCCAGCACGGCGTCGGCGTGGCCCTTGGTCACCCCGTCCACCAGGTGGTCCAGGTTGCCCACCCCGCCACTGGCGATGACCGGGATATTGACCGCGTCGGCCACCGCCCGGGTCAGTTCCAGGTTGAAGCCGATCTTGGTGCCGTCCCGGTCCATGCTGGTGAGGAGGATTTCTCCCGCCCCACGCCGCTCCATTTCCTGCGCCCACTCCACCGCGTCCAGGCCCACGTCCTTGCGGCCGCCGTGGGTGAAGACGTGCCAGCGCAGGGGCTCGCCCGCCGCTGATACCTGCTTGGCGTCGATGGCCACCACGATGCACTGGGAGCCGAAGCGGGCGGAGGCGTCGTTGACCAATTGGGGGTTGGTGACGGCGGAAGTGTTGATGCTCACCTTGTCTGCCCCGGCATGGAGCAGGCGGCGCACGTCGTCCACGCTGCGCACCCCGCCGCCGACGGTGAGGGGAATGAACACTTCGGCCGCCACGTCCTCGATGATGTGCAGGATCAGGTCCCGCTCGTCGGAGCTGGCGGTGATGTCGAGAAAGGTCAGTTCGTCGGCGCCCTGCTGGTCGTAGCGGCGGGCGATTTCCACCGGGTCGCCGGCGTCCCGCAGGCCGACGAAGTTGACCCCCTTCACCACGCGGCCGGCGGTGACGTCGAGGCAAGGAATGATGCGCTTCGCCAGGGCCATTTACGCGCCCAGCTCGTCGGCCAGCTTCTGCGCGGCGGCGAAATTCAGGGTGCCTTCGTAGATGGCGCGGCCGGTGATGGCGCCCATGATGCCTTCGGCCTCCACGGCGCACAGGTGTTTGACGTCGTCCAGGTTGGTGATGCCGCCGCTGGCGATGACCGGGATGGTCAGGGCACGGGCCAAGTCCACCGTGGCGTCGATGTTGACCCCGGTGAGCATGCCGTCGCGGCCGATATCGGTGTAGACGATAGCCTCGACGCCGTAGCCCTCGAATTTCTGCGCCAGGTCGATCACGTCGTGGCCGGTGAGCTTGGACCAGCCGTCCACCGCCACCTTGCCGTCCTTGGCGTCGAGGCCGACGATGATGTGGCCGGGGAAAGCGTCGCAGGCCTCGTGGAGGAAGCCCGGGTTCTTCACCGCGGCGGTGCCGATGATGACGTAGCTGATGCCGTCGTCGAGATAGCGCTCGATGGTGTCCAGGTCGCGGATGCCGCCGCCCAGTTGGACGGGAATCTCGTCCCCCACCGACTCGACGATGGCCTTGATGGCCGCCTCGTTCACCGGCTTGCCAGCGAAGGCGCCGTTGAGGTCCACCAGGTGCAGCCGCTTGGCACCCTGGTCGAGCCAGTGGCGCGCCATGGCCGCCGGGTCCTCGGAAAATACCGTCGCATCCTCCATCACGCCCTGCTTGAGGCGGACGCAGTGCCCATCCTTCAAATCAATCGCCGGAATGATGATCATGATTGTGTCGCACGTCCGTTGAAAAAATTAACAGGCTCCGTCCCAGGCAACGAAGTTGCCGAGGAGGGACAATCCAGCCGCTTGGCTCTTCTCCGGGTGGAACTGCACCGCGAACAGGTTGCCGCGGGCCACCGCGCAGGCGAAGGCGAAGGGGTAATGGGAGAAGGCCGCCACCACTTCGGGGCTGCCCGCTTCCACGTAATAGCTGTGCACGAAATAGAAGCGTGAGCCGTCGGCAATGCCGTTCCACAGGGGATGGGACATGGCCTGGTGGACCTGGTTCCAGCCGAT
>JAGUYQ010000251.1 GCA_020061285.1 Betaproteobacteria bacterium | reverse complement strand
CAGGGAATGGGTCACCAGATAGGGACGGGAGCCCTCCTCGAACCCCGCCTGTTCCGGCGCCTCGTGGTGGAACACGGCCTCCACGAACAGCGGCGGCAGCCCCCAGTCCTGGAGCAGGGCGGAGGTCAGGTGGCGATGGTCGATGGCGAACCGCGCCTCCTCCAGCCGCAACAGATCGATCGCCGGCTTGCCCGCCGCCTCCTCCAGTATTTCGCCGTAATCCTGGGGGAACAGGGTGGCCAGGGCCAATTTCCCCACCTGGGCCAGCAAGCCGCAGGAAAAGGTTTCGTCGGCGGCGGTCTGGGCGCGGTAGCCCAGCCACTGGTTGGCGATGGCGGAAGCCAGGGAACGGGACCAGAAGCGTTGAAAATCGAAACCCTTGCAGTCCCCTTCGCGATTCTCGGCGAGGAGGGACAGGCCGAGGGCGATATTGCGCACCAAGGGGATGCCCAGCAGCATCACCGCCTGGGACAGGGACACTACCGGCCGCGTCAGTCCCTGCCGGGACGAGTTGGCCAGCTTGAGCAGGCGTCCGGCGAGGGCGGGGTCGGACTGGACGATATGGGTCACCTCGGCGGCGGTGAAATCCTCCTGCCGGGTGAGGTTGATCAGGGCCAGGGCCACGCCCTTCGGCGACGGCAGCCGACCGGTGGCCTTCAGTTCCTCGAACTTGTTGCGGTCGCTCAATTTCATGGGACTTGCACGCAATCCTTCCTTATCCGCCCCGACAACGCTGGACAGAGAAGGAATTGTGCCATAAACCGTTAGGACGAAATATATGCGGCTGCCGCAACACTCGCTCGTCATATCCCGTCGCATCAGGGAATTACCCTATTCCGGCCGACGCGGGGGGCATGCTATTCTGCGGCGAAAGGTTTTCATTCATGAGCGACAACCATCAGGATTTCTTTCTCGGCCGGCAGCCGATTCTCGACCGCGGGCAAAGCATCGTCGCCTACGAGTTGCTATTCCGTTCTTCGGAGGAAGCCACCGAGGCCAACGTCGCCGACGACCTCTCCGCCACCGCCACCGTCATCCTCCAGACCTTCGCCGACCTGGGCATCGACACCGTCCTCAGCACCCACCAGGGCTTCATCAACATCAGCGCCGACCTTCTGATGAGCGAGCTGGTGGAACTGCTGCCCCGTGACCGGGTGGTGCTGGAGCTGCTGGAGACCATCGACATCACCCCCGAGGTGGTGGCGCGCTGCCGCGAACTGAAGGACAAGGGTTTCAGCCTGGCCCTGGACGACTTTCTCTTCGACGACGTCTACCTGCCCCTGTTCAGCCTCGTCGATATCATCAAGATCGACCTCCTGGCGCTGAGGCCCGGCGAACTGGAGGTCTACGTCAACCGCCTGCGCCACTGGCCGGTACGCTTGCTGGCGGAAAAAATCGACACCCCGGAACAAGCCCAACACTGCATGGAACTGGGCTTCGACCTGTTCCAGGGCTATTACTTCGCCAAGCCGGCGATCCTCTCCGGCCGCCGCGCCGACCCGGTCCACTTGGCGCTGCTGAAGCTCCTCGGCCTGGTGCTGTCCGACGCCGACACCGGCGAACTGGAGCAGGTGTTCAAACACGACCCCGGCCTCACCTACAACCTGCTGAAACTGGTGAATTCGGTGGCCATGGGGATGCGCCAGAAGATCACCTCCCTCAACCACGCCATCGTGGTCCTGGGACGCCGCCAATTGCAGCGCTGGCTGCAACTGCTGCTGTTCGCCCACCGCGGCGAGGGCAACCTCAACGACCCCCTCCTCCAGCTAGCCGCCACGCGGGGCCGGCTGATGGAACTGCTGGCCGCCCATGTAGCTCCCGGCAACCGGCAGGTGGAGGACCAGGCCTTCATGGTGGGCATCATGTCCCTCATCGACATCCTGCTGGCATTGCCGAAAAACGAGGTCGTCGAGCAGCTCAACCTGCCGGACGGCGTCAAGGCCGCCATACTCAACCGGGAGGGCATGCTGGGGGACATGCTGCTACTGGGGGAAAAACTGGAACACAACGACTACGATGCCGCCATCGGCATCCTCCCCCGGCTGCCCGCCTTGAGCCTGGCGAAATTGAGCCGGGCCCAAATCGAGGCCCTGGCCTGGGCCACCAACCTGGGCGTGGCCGCCTAGCCGCCGCGGTTCGCGGCATGAACAAGCGTCAAGAGAAAACCGGAAAGGAAACAATCATGGCAGAACTCAATATCAACGGCGGCTCCAGCGCCCAGCACCCCGACCTGGACTGGAGCCAAGTGCGGGAAACCATCCTGATGATGGAACTGGCCGTGGCCCAGATCGAAACGGCCATGAAGGACAGCGACGGCTCCGTGGGGGTGCTGGCGGATTCCTTCACTTCCATGATGGACTCCATCCGCCAGATCAACGACGAAGTCCGCGACCTGCCGGAAGACGACAAAACCGCCGGCCCCCACCGGACCATCGGCCGCCACTGCGAGGAAGTCATCTCCCGCATGCAGTCGGTGATCGTCGCCTTCCAGTTCTACGACAAGCTCACCCAGCGCCTCAACCACGTCAGCCGCAGCATCGACGGCCTGGCGGACCTGATCGGCAGCCCCGTCCGCCTCTACAATCCGGAGGAATGGCGCAAACTCCAGGAGCAGGTACGCTCCAAATACTCCATGGAAGAGGAGCGGGTGATGTTCGACGCCATCACCCGCGGCATGAGCATCAGCCAGGCCCTGGCCCTCTACCACACGGCGATGCGGGAAAAAAAGGCCCAGGAGGAAGGCGACATTGAACTGTTCTAGAACCCCGGTCGAGAGCCGCGAGTCGGGAGTGGTGGGCAACCCCGCCCTTCCCTCACCGCTCTCGACTCTCGACCCGCCACTCACAGCCAACCAAGCATGAAAATCACCTTTCACGGCGCTGCCGGCGAAGTCACCGGCTCCTGCTACCTGCTGGAAACACGGGAGGCGCGCTTCCTGGTGGACTGCGGCATGTTCCAGGGCGGCTCCGAGGCCCGGCGCAAGAACCTGAACGCCTTCGACTTCGATCTGGAATCCCTGGATTTCGTCCTCCTCACCCACGCCCACATCGACCATTCCGGCCTCCTGCCGCGGCTGGTGGCCCTGGGCTACCGGGGGCCGATCTACACCACCCACGCCACCCGCGACCTGCTGGAAGTGATGCTCCACGACTCGGCCCACATCCAGGAGAAGGAGGCGGAAAAAGCCAACTACCTGCGGCAGAAATCCCCCCGCAAGCTGCGGCGGGACGTCGCCCCCCTCTACACCGTCAGCCAGGCGGACGCCACCCTCAAGCAGGTCCAGGGAGTGGACTACGAAAGTGAATTCACCCCCCACCCCACGGTGCGCTGCCGCTTCCGCGACGCCGGCCACATCCTCGGCTCGGCGATCATCGAATTGTGGGCCAGGGAGGGTAGCAAAACCCGCAAGATCGTCTTTTCCGGCGACCTGGGCCAGCCCGGCCAGCCCATCGTCGAGGACCCCACACCCATCGAGGAGGCGGACATCCTCCTGGTGGAATCCACCTATGGCAACCGGCGCCATAAAAACTGGGACGACACCGTCAACGAAATGGTCTACGCCATCCGCGACACCCTCCAGCGCAAGGGCGGCAACGTGGTGATCCCCGCCTTCGCCGTCGGCCGCACCCAGGACATCCTGTTCCTCCTCTACGACCTGGTGCGCCAGAAGCGCCTCGACAACCTGGAGGTATACGTGGATTCGCCCATGGCCATGAAGGCCACCGAGATCACCATGGGCCACCGGGAACTGTGGGACGAGGAGGCGAAAACCGTCTTCTCCTGGGGCAGCCGGCAACACCACGGCATCCGCGTCCACTTCGCCCAGGAGAAAGAAGAATCCATGGCCATCAACGATATCCGTCGCGGCGCCGTGATCGTCTCCTCCAGCGGCATGTGCGACGCCGGGCGGATCAAATACCACCTGCGCTACAACCTCGGGCGCCGCGAATGCAGCGTGATCTTCACCGGCTTCCAGGCCGGGGGCACCCTGGGGCGGCGCCTGATCGACGGCGCCAAGACGGTACGCATCCACCAGCAGGAAATTCCGGTGCGGGCCGATCTCTACACCCTCGGCGGCCTTTCCGCCCATGCCGACCAGAACGACCTGCTGGGCTGGCTGAAACGCTTCCGCCAGGCACCGAAAAAAACCTT
>JAGUYQ010000215.1 GCA_020061285.1 Betaproteobacteria bacterium | reverse complement strand
GGGCCGGCTCGCTTTCCGCCTGGTCCACGGCTGTGTAGGCGGCGGCGTTGACGATGATGTCGGGGCGGAGTTCCCGCACCGTCCGGCGGACCGCCTCGCCATCGGCCAAGTCCAGTTCAGCGCTGCCGCGGGCGACGACGCGGCCCAAGGGGGCCAGGGTGCGTCGCAGTTCCCAGCCCACCTGGCCGTTCTTGCCGGTAAGGAGGATGGTTTTATTCAATGGCGTCACGGGTTTGTCCAGGTGGTTAGGGTCGCTGTTCTATAATTCAAACGCTTTATCCGATTCTAATTTATCCAGGGAGTTTTCCGCCATGAACAATACCAAGAAAATCCTGTTTATCCTTGCCGCCCTCGTGCCCGCCGCCGCCGCCGCCGGCCCCATGATGCAGCCCGGCCTGTGGGAGATCACCACCAAGATGGAAATGCCCGGTATGCCGGTGGCGGTGCCTCCCACCAGGGTAAGCCATTGCTACACGCCCCAGGACGTGGAAAACACCGGCAAGACCCTCCCCAAGGACCAGAACTGCAAGGTGGACAGCCACAGCGTGGCGGGCAACCGGGTGACCTGGGCGGTCAGTTGCCAGGACAAGAACAGTGCCATGACGGGTAACGGTGAGATGACCTACAAGGGCAACAGTTACGAAGGAACGATGAAAATGAGCGTGAAATCCCGCGGCGAGGCGCCCATGAACATGACCTACCGCTATAGCGGCAAGCGCCTCGGGGAGTGCAAAAAATAATCAGCCTACTAAAACCAGGTGGATTTTCCCGCCCGCGGATGGTTGCCCCGCTTCAGGGCATCCACCGCCTCGGCCGGGTCGGTGACGATGATCTCGCGGGGACAGAAGAAATCGTCGTAGAGGACATGGTCCGGCCGGTTGCGGCGCTCGCTGTGGATGGGCTTCCACACGTTGTCCCGCGCCCGTCCCCAGGTGCCGTCGGGACGGCCGAAGGCATATAGGCGCACTTCCCGCGTGCGGCAGCGGATGCCCTCGAACATGACGTTCATGGCGCCTTCCGAGGACTTCACCACCAGGGTGAAACGCACCACGCCGTCCTCGCCGACGCTGATGGACTGGCCATCGACGTAAAAGGTGTTGTCGGTGGCGGCGCTGACCTGGAAGGGCAGCAGGTTCCCGTCCTTGGGATAGGCGGGGAGTTGGGATTCCAGTTCCTTCCAGGGCTTTTCGTTCTCGAATTCGTAATCGAAATCCCCCCATGCGCCGTGGGCGAGGAGGGGCAGGAACAGGGCGAGGGCGAGCAGTCGTTTCATGGCGGCATTCCGGTTCGTTTCCGCCCTAGTATAACCCAAGCCGTTTAGCCGCCGTAGACGTGCTCCCGGGTCAGGGGATAGTCCACCGTCCCGTTGAGGTGGGGCTTCGCCGCCAGCAGTTGATACAGGGACAGCCAGCCCCGCTCGAAGGCATGGGCGGAGCCGGCCATGTATATCTGCCAGATGCGGAAGCGGTCTTCCCCCACCAGCCGGCGGGCTTCCTCCTGTTTTTCCTCCAGGCGCTCCACCCAGTGCCACAGGGTGCGGGCGTAGTGGGGGCGAAGGCACTCGCTGTCGAGGCATTCCAGCTTTTGCTGGGCCATGGCCTCGACCACCCGGGACACATGGGTGAGCTCGCCGTCGGGGAAGACGTAGCGGTCGATGAAGTCGCTGATGCCGCTGCCCAGGCCTTCGGTGTCCAGGGCGGTGGTGGTGATGCCATGGTTCATCACCAGGCCGCCTGGCCGCAGCAGACGGAAGATTTTGGCGAAATACACGGCCAGGTTCTTGCGCCCCACGTGCTCGAACATGCCGACGCTGGCGATCTTGTCGAAGTGGGCAGTTTCAGGCAGGTCGCGGTAATCCATCAGGCGCACTTCCACGCGTTTTTCCAGCCCACGCTCGCGAATCTGCTGTTGCGCGTAATCGTGCTGGTTGCGGCTGAGCGTGATGCCGGTGGCGCGGACGCCGTAGTTTTCCGCCGCCCATAGAATCAGCCCTCCCCAGCCGCAGCCGATGTCGAGCAGGTGCTCGTCCGGTTGCAGCAGGAGCTTGCGGCAGATGTGGTCGAGTTTTTGCTCCTGGGCGATGTCGAGGCCGTCGCCGGGCGTCTTGAAATAGGCGCAGGAATAGACCCGGCGCCGGTCCAGCCAGAGGGCGTAGAACTCGTTGGAAACGTCGTAATGGTAGCTGACGGCGCGGCGGTCGGCCTTGCGGCTATGGCGCCACCACTTGAGGTCGATGCCGTTCTTTCTCTCGATGGAGCCGGCGGCGTTGCACAGGGCTTCGCCCAGCTTGATGATGTCCCGTGCGTTGCCCTCCAGGTCGATTTCCTGTTCCACGTATTGGGAGGCGAGCTTGCCCATGCTGGGCTTGGCCAAGGAAAGCAGGGCTCGGGGCGTGCGGACCCGCAGCTTGACCTTGGCGGGCTCGGGGGGGTGAACCGTTTTTCCGTTCCACAACTCCACCGTCAGCGGCAACTTCTGGCCGCGCAGACGTTGTTCCACCTGTTTGATCATGCGGTTGTGCAACATGGAATTCTCCTTTGGATCGGGGGAGAGGGGTACTCCCCAGTATAGGAAAATATTCCTTTGGAATAACCGGTCTGTTGCCAGGAAGGAAAGCCGGCCAGTCGATACTGGCGATTGCGGCGCCCGGACAAGCTTTGCGTGTCCGGGTGCCGCGTGGCCGCGTCAGGCGCGTGCGGCGGGTAATTAATCCACCAGGCTGTCGAGAGCCTTCTGGAAGCGGTTGGCGTGGGAGCGTTCCGCCTTGGCCAGGGTTTCGAACCAGTCGGCGATTTCGTCGAAGCCTTCCTCGCGGGCGGCTTTCGCCATGCCGGGGTACATGTCGCTGTATTCGTGTGTCTCCCCGGCTATGGCCGCCTGGAGGTTGGCGCGGGTGGCGCCGATGGGCAGATCGGTGGCAGGGTCGCCGCAGGCCTCCAGGTATTCCAGGTGGCCGTGGGCATGGCCGGTTTCGCCTTCGGCGGTGGAGCGGAACACCGCCGCCACGTCGTTCTGCCCTTCCACGTCGGCCTTGGCGGCGAAGTAGAGGTAGCGGCGGTTGGCCTGGGATTCGCCGGCGAAAGCGGCTTTTAGGTTGTCATGGGTTTTCGAGCCTTTGAGTTCCATGGCGGGGTCTCCATCGTCATTGGCGCGTTAGCGCCACGGGGGTTGAGTTCATAGCCCGGCATCGGGTGTTTTTAATGCGGTGGATAATTGCTTAGATTGAGTCTAGGTGATTTTTATGGCGGCGGGGAGAAAATTATGTCATGGCAATAAAAAGCGGATGCACAGGGCATCCGCTTTTAGGGCAGGGAATCAACCGGCCAGGGTGCTTTTGATTTCCGCGAAGGTACTGGCGATCTGGGCGCTCTGGATTTCCAGCCCGAGCTGGCGGGAAATCTGGGT
>JAGUYQ010000133.1 GCA_020061285.1 Betaproteobacteria bacterium | reverse complement strand
CGGCAGGGGGATTTTCTGGCAGCGGCTGCGGACGGTGGGCAGCAGGTGCTGCAAGCGGTGGGTCACCAGCAGGAAGAGGGTGGCCGGCGTCGGCTCCTCCAAGGTTTTCAGCAGGGCGTTGGCGGCCTGCACGTTCATCGCCTCCGCCGGGTGGATCAGCACGATGCGCAGGCCGTTCTGATGGGAGGACAGATTAACGAAATCCGCCAATGCGCGGATGGACTCTACCTTGATCTGGGTGGAAGCCTTCTTCTCCGGCTTCGCCGCTTCCGCCCCCTCATCTCCCGTCTCCGTTTCCCGCTCCGGGTCGATCACCCACAGGTCGGGATGGCCGCCCTGGGCAAACCAGTTACAGGCGGGGCAAGCCCCGCAGGCCGTGCCGTCGGCCTGGGGCCGCTCGCACAGCAGGGCATTGGCGAAGGCATAGGCGAAATCCAGCTTGCCGATGCCCTTGCGGCCATGGAGCAGCAGGGCGTGGGGAAGGTTGCCCCGGCGGGCCAGGAGCTGGTTCCAGCTTTCCGTCTGCCAGGGGTAGATCATCGGTCCAGCCACAGGGCCAGCAGCGTCGCCAGCTCGCCTTGAATGGCATCCAGGGGCAAGGACGAATCCACCACCCGGATGCGCTCGGGAAAGGCCTGGGCGCGACGCAGGTAAGCGTCCCGCACGCGGGAGAAGAAATCGTTTTTCTCCTGCTCAAAGCGGTCCAGGGTGGCGTTGTTGGCCAGCCGTGCCCGGCTCACTTCCACCGGCACGTCGAACAGCAGGGTCAGGTCGGGCTGAAAATCCCCCTGCACCCAGTTTTCCAGGACTCGCAGCCGGCCCTCGTCCAGGCTACGCCCTCCCCCCTGGTAGGCGAAGCTGGCGTCGGTGAACCGATCGGACACGACCCAGGTTCCCCGCGCCAAGGCGGGCCAGATCACCTGGTGCAAATGCTCCCGCCGGGCGGCGAACATCATCAGGGCCTCGGTCTCCGGGTGCATCGGTTCGTTGAGCAGGAGTTCCCGCAGCTTCTCCCCCAAGGGCGTGCCGCCGGGCTCCCGTGTCACCAGCACATCCAACCCCCGCTGCCGCAGGTGGTTTTCCAGCCAAGCGAGATGGGTGCTCTTGCCGGCGCCGTCCATGCCTTCCAGGGTGATGAAGCGGGCGCTGGTGGTCATTGTCTTCTCAACTGGTAGCGGGCCACGGCGGCGTTGTGCTCGGCCAGGGTGGTGGAAAAATAGTGGGCGCCGCCGCCCTTGGCGACGAAATACATGGCCTTGGTCCGCTCCGGGTGCAGGGCCGCCTCGATGGCCTCCTTGCCCGGCATGGCGATGGGTGTGGGCGGCAAGCCGGTGCGGGTATAGGTATTGTAGGGCGTATCGGCCAGCAGATCTGCCTTGCGCAGGTTGCCGTCGAAGCGCTCCCCCAGGCCGTAGATCACGGTAGGATCGGTTTGCAGCCGCATGCCGATGCGCAAGCGATTGAGGAACACCCCGGCGATCATCGGCCGCTCGCTGGCCTTGCCGGTTTCCTTTTCCACGATGGAAGCCATGATCAGCGCCTGGTAGGGGTCGGTATAGGGCACGGCGGGGTCCCGATTGTCCCAGGCACGGGCCAGACGTTTTTGCATCCCCTGGTAGGCCCGCTTGAGGAGGGCCAAGTCGCTGCCGCCCTTGCTGAAATAATAAGTATCGGGCAGAAACAACCCTTCCGCCTGCTGTTCACCGGCACCGATGGCCGCCAGGATTTCGGCTTCGCTCATACCCTGGCTGTCGTGGCGCAAGTTCCCCTGGGCATCCAGGGCGGCGCGCATCTGGCGGAAATTCCAGCCCTCGATGAAGGTAATGCCTTCCTGGGTGACGTCGCCGCGGGTGATTTTCATCAGCAGGCCAAAGGACGTCAGCCCGCTCTCCAATTCGTAGTTGCCGGCCTTGACTTGCCCCTGCTTGCCCAGCAGGCGCCCCAGCATGACAAAGGACCAGGGCTCGGCCAGCACCTTCGCATCCCGCAGTTGGTGTGCCACGCCTTTCAAGGTACTGCCCTGACGCAGTTCGAATTCAAAGGGAGAGGCGGGCAGCGCCAGCGGTTGGGCGGAAAAGTACACCAGCCAGCCTCCCAAGATTACCGCCGAGAAAAAAGCGGCCAGAAACAGTTTTTTAATCATCTTGTTGTTGCAAATCGTCCTGAAGCGCCGCCGTCAGCGGCCCCTTGCACCACTCCCTGTCCGCCAGCTTTCTCACCGGCCAAATGCCTATCAGGCTGTTGCACAGGAACGCCTCGTCCGCCCCCTGCACTTCCTCCAAGGACAAGTTCCGCA
The DNA here is from genome assembly GCA_020061285.1 of Betaproteobacteria bacterium. Next base: position 958 of record JAGUYQ010000133.1, on the reverse strand, counting down.
CCTCGACGGCCACGCCCTGGCAGGAAGCCCATTCCAGCACCCGCTCACGAGTAACGCCAGCGACGCCACAACGGGAAAGATCGGGGGTAAGCAGCGTGTTATTGTGACACACAAACAGATTGCTCATGACTCCTTCGACCACGTTGCCCGCCTCGTCCCGCAGCAAGCCCTCGGCGACGGCGGGGTCATCCCACTCCATGCGCGCCAGCACGTTCTCCAGCCGGTTGAGGTGCTTGATTCCCGCCAAGCGGGGCTGATAGCCGAGACGGGTTTCGCACAGATGCACCGCCACCCCTTCCCTGGCGTAATGCTCGGGATAGGCCGGTAACGGCGCAGTCATGACGATGCGTGAGGGCACGGGCGCATCGGGGGGCGCGTAGCCGCGCTGGCCTTCGCCACGGGTAATGACGATCTTGACCGCGCAATCCGGGGTGTCCGCGAGCAGGCTCGCCACCTCGTCCCGAAGCGCGTTTTCATTCGGCACGGGAATGGCCAAGGCCGCACAGTCGGCCGCCAGCTTGCGCCACTGGCGCGCCCACCCCAAGGGAACGCCTTGCCGTGCCGGCATGGTGCGGAACACGCCATCGCCGTACATCAGGCCACGGTCGGTGACGGAAATCGAATCGCCGGGTTGTCCGTTGACCAGGATGCTCATGGCCGGCTAAGCGGAACGGGGAAAAAGAAGGATGGTGCCCGGAACCGGAATCGAACCGGTACGCCGGTAAGGGCGAGGGATTTTAAGTCCCTTGTGTCTACCAATTTCACCATCCGGGCTATATGAAGTGAGGGCGGAATCGAGTCGAACCGGCGTCCACGGCTTTGCGGGCTATGTTGCATCCATAATGATTCAGGATTTCACGCCATCGACCCCGCCGCCTCCGGTCCGCTAAATCTGGCATTATACCCCATCGGCCCCTCTCCGGCAGGCCCCTTTCATCCCCCTTCCACGGCCCGGCCT
>JAGUYQ010000046.1 GCA_020061285.1 Betaproteobacteria bacterium | reverse complement strand
CCAGGTCGCCGGAGAAGCGGGTCGCCGGCTGCACCTGGTAGCGCAGCGCCGGGTCTTTCAGGCCCTTGGCCAGCATCATGCGCCGCATCAGGTGGAGGGTGATCTTGAGCTCCTCCTCCGCTTTTTCGTGGAATTGCTGCAACTCCCGCCGTTCCAGCAGAATCTGGCCGGAGCGGGCGACGGCCTCCATCAGTTGTTCGGCGTTGATCGGTTTGGCGAGATAGCGGTCGATGCCGATTTCGATGGCTTGGAGGAAGTAGGTCTGGTCGTTGAAGGCGGTGGTGACGATGATCGGGGTGTCCCGGTCCTGTTCCTTGATGGCGCGGGACATTTTCAGCCCGTCCATGACCGGCATCTGGATGTCCGTCACCACCACATCGGGCCGGTGGCGGGTGAACAGGTACAGGCCCTCCTGTCCGTCCGCCGCCAGGTGCAGTTTCCCCACCCAGCGCGAGAGTATCTGGGCCACCATCGTGCGGGTCATTTCGTCGTCCTCCGCGTAGAGGACGGTGAGGGATTTGAGGCACTCTTGCCGGTTCATGCGGGCTTCTCTTCTTCCGTCGCCATGGGTGTGACGAAGATGAATTGTGCGCCCCGTGCGGTGTTTTGCACCAGGATTTTTCCGTTCATGTTTTTCTCGATGATCATTTTCGTCATGTACAGGCCGATGCCGGTGCCTTTCTCCCGTGTGGTGAAGTACGGGTCGAAGATTTTGTCCACAATCTGCGGTGGAATGCCGCCGGCGTTATCCTCGATGGCGAGCCGGATTTCACCGTTTTCCGCGGTCAGCCGAATGGCAATCCGGCCGTCGGCGACGTGGCGTTCCTTCAGGGCGTCCTTGGCGTTGGCCAGGATGTTCAGCAGCGCCTGGGCGTACTGGTTGGGGAAGCCGAGGATTTTCCCGTCCTGCTCGACGTCCACGGCCACCGTGATCTGGTTGTTCTTGAATGAGGACTCGATCAGGGCGAGGGTTTCCCGCAGGGCGGCGGCGGCGCTGAAACGGCTTTTCTGCCGGTCGGGGCGGAAGAAATCGCGGAAGTCGTCGATGGTGGTGGACATGCTTTTGATGATGCGCCGCCCTTCCTTCATTTCCTGCTCGAGGTAGGCTTCGTCCAGTTCGCCGAACTGCCAGGCATCGCGGATGTTGGCCAGCAGCAGGCCGAGGGCGTTGAGGGGCTGGCGCCATTGGTGGGCGATGTTGCCGATCATCTCCCCCATGGCTGCCAGGCGCGACTGCTGGATCAGCAGGTGGTCCTTTTCCCGGTTGCGGGAGACTTCCTCCTTGACCTTCTGTTCCAGGGTTTCGTTGAGGGCCTTCAGGCTTTCCTCGGCGGTCTTGCGCGGGGTGACGTCCTGCACCGTCCAGATGGCACCCAGTTCGGGGTGGCGGTGGTCCAGCAGGTTGCCCGTGAGTTCGCCCCAGAACTGGCTGCCGTCCTTGCGCCGCAGCAGGTATTCGCGACGGAATACCTGGCCTTCCGTCATCAGGGGATAGGCGATGTTGCCAACTTCGTCGAAGGCGCTGTCACGGCCATAGATCAGGGCGGAGGTTTTGCCGGTCAATTCCGCCTGGGTGTAGCCGGTCAGCTCCTCCATGCGCCGGTTCACCCAGATGAAGCGGCGGTTCTTCAGCAGGGCGATGCCCACCATGACGCCGCCCAGCACGGCACGCTGTTCGGCCAGGGTCTGCTCCAACTGGCGGCGCACCGCCAGCCGTTCGCTGACGTCCTGGAAGGCGATCACCGTTCCCTCGATTCTGCCGTTTCGCACCAAGGGGGCGGCGGAGATGGAAACCGGCAGGGGGGAGCCGTCCTTGCGCCAGAACTGGTCTTCCTGCTCGCGGCAGGTGTGCCCGTGGTGCGTGGTGGAGAGATGCGTGCAGCTTTCCTTGGGGTAGGGGGTGCCGTCGGCATGGTGGTGGTGGAACAGGCCGTGGGCGTCCCGCCCTTCCAGTTCCTTCTGGCTCCATCCCAGAAGCCGCTGGGCTTCCGGGTTGCTGAAGGTGATGCGGCCGTCCCCGTCGAGGACGTAGAGGCCCTCGGCCAGGGTGGCGGTGATTTCCCGCAGGCGGATTTCGCTCTCCCGCAGGGCCTGTTCCGCCTCCTTGCGCTGGGTGATGTCGTGGACGATGGAGTGGAGCAGGGTGAGTCCGCCGAAGGCGACGGGGCCGCTATACACTTCCACGTCGCGAATTTTTCCGTCGGCCAGGCGGTGGCGGAACTGGAAATAAAGACGCTTTTCCTCCCGTGCCAGGGCCATTTCCCGCTGCACCTCCTCCGGTGGCAGAACGTTGATCTCGTCGATGCGCATGGACTTCAGTTGTTCCAGAGGGTAGCCGTAGAAGTCGGCGGCGGCGGGGTTGGCATCGACGATGGCGCCGTCCAGGGGGTCGATCAGCAGCTTGACCGAGAGATTGTTCTGGAACATCTGGCGGTAGCGGGTCTCGCTCTCCCGCAGGGCTTGGGTCATGTGCTGGGCGGCAGCGATGGCCCGTTCCCGGTTGGTGGCGAGGAACCAGGCGATGGCGAAGAGCAGCAGGCCGATCAGCGCGCCGCTCCCCAGCACCAGGTAGGGGGCGTGGATATCGCCCTGCTCCAGGAAGGGGACCAGGGGGCGGGCCTGAAGGGTCCAGTGGTGGCCATGGAGATCGAGGCGGACGGTGAAGGGGGGATGGGTGTCGTATTTCCCCCCGCACAAGTCGTTGTCGAACAGCAGGGACTCGGGGCTGGCATCGTCGCCGTCGTAGACGTGGATGTCGAAGCGTTCCAGCTTGTCGCGCAGGACGCCGCGCATCAGGTCGCCCATGCGGAATGCCGCATAGATATAGCCCGTGAGGGCGGCGCGGCGCTGTTCGACGGTGGCGGTGGGTTTCCCCTTGGCGTACAAGGGCAGGTACATGAGGAAGCCCGCCTGCCGATCCTCGTCGGTTTCCTGCACCAGCAGGACTTTGCCGCTGATGGCCGCTTTCCCCGTATCCCGCGCCCGTTCCATGGCTTGGCGGCGCACCGGCTCCGAAAACATGTCGTAGCCGAAGGCCCGCTGGTTGCGCCAGTCGAAGGGTTCCAGATAGAGGGTGGAGGTGTACTCGGGGCGCTCCCCTTCCGGTTTGACGGTGTAGTTGGGAAAGCCCTCGGCACGGACGGCGCGGAGGTGGGCGGCCATTTCTCCGGGCAGGATGCGCTGGGAGAACCCCACGCCCTGGATGCCGGGGAAATCCTTGTCCAGTTGCAGGCTGGCGATGTAGGTGCGCCACTCGGCGCGGGACACTTCGCGAGAGGAAACGAACAGGCCGATGCCGCCGCGCAACACGGCTTCATAGGCGGTCATGCGCTGGGAAAGGGCGGCGACGATTTCGGCCGCCTCGGTGTCGATGCGCTCCTGCCGGGTACGCTCGGCGGCGGCCAGTGTGTAGCGCCAGCCAGCCAGGGTGACGGCCAGGGATACGGCCAGCACGGCGCCCGCCGCCAGCTTGCCCAGATGGGTGCGCCAGCGGACGGGAGAGGTGCCGTTTTCCTCTGTCGCCGCGGCCTCGTTCATCGCCTTCTGCTCCACCCAGCTCCCCTCGAAATAGGGCGCTCCACGGACACTCCGTGCGCGGTCCGCCGGCCTCAGGCCTCGGATTCTCCGCTGTCCGGGAAAAGCTCGATTATGGCTTTTTTCAGTGTCTTGACCATTTCCGGCACCTCGATGTCCATGATCTGGTCAACGATCCAGCTACGGTCCTGCTGCGGCAGCCGATCCATGATGCGCAGGCCGAGATAGCGGACGAAACCGAAATCCGGCCCGGCCTCAGTATAACCGAAAGTGGCGTAGTCATCGGCCCGCTCGTTGAGGCGGGCGATGAACTGTCCCTTGTAGTCGGCGGAAACGTCCACGCCGGGGACGTCGAGCACGTTGTCATGGAGGATTTCACCCAGCCGGTTGGCCAGGGCGGTGACGAAGGCGGTCCGCTGTTTGAGGGGAAATTTCTCGTAGGCCATGCGGTCGGCAAGCTGGATCAGGAAGTAGAGGATTTCCGCGATGATGGCGTAGCCTTGGGCCGGGTCGGTGATGCGGTAGTCTTCCTGGCGCAGGTTGGCGATGGCGGTGGAGGCCAGGCGCCAGCAGATGAGCGCCGCGACGCTGGCGGACTGGGAGTTGTCGCCGGTGTGGGCTTGGTTGTGCCATTGGGTCTTTATTCGCATAGCAATCCCCTTTCTCCGGTTTCCACCGGCCGCGCGGGATCGGTGATCCACTCGCTCCAGGAGCCGGGGTAGAGGAGGGAGCCGGAGAGGCCGGCGTGCTCCATGGCCAGGACGTTGTGACAGGCGGTGACCCCTGAGCCGCAACTGTGGATGATGCGGCCGGGGGGAATGTCGCCGAGGATGTTGAGATAGGCTTCGCGCAGCTCCTCGGCGGGCAGAAAGGTGCCGCCGAGGTCGAGGTTTTCCTCGAAGGGCCAGTTGAAACTGCCGGGGATGTGGCCGGCCACCTTGTCCAGGGGCTCCCGGTCGCCGGTGAAGCGCATTTCGGGCCGGGCGTCGAGTACCTTCCACTGATCGTCCTGGCGGGCGGCGTCCACCTGGGAGGCGTCGGCCCACAGGGCGCGGTGGGGGGCGGCATGAAAGGTGGCGGGGTGGATTTCCGGCAGGGTATCGGTGATCGGCCGTTGTTCCTTGTTGTGCCATTTCGGGAAACCGCCGTCGAGCAGCGCGACCTTCTCGTGGCCGAGCCAGCGCAGCAGCCACCACAGGCGCACCGCCATGGCGCCGAAGCTGTCGTCGTACGCCACCACCTGGGTGTCGGCGGTGACGCCCCATCGGCCCAGTTTTTCCGCCAGGATGTCCGGGTCGGGCAGGGGATGCCGGCCGGTGCTTGCCGTGATGGGGGAGGACAGGTCCTCGTCCAGGTGGGCGTAGCGCGCGCCGGGAATGTGGCCGTGGGCATAAGCCCGGCGTCCCGCCTCGGGATCGGTCAGGGTGGTGCGGCAGTCGAACACGATCCATTCCGGATCGTCCAGATGGGCCGCGAGCTCGGTGGTGCTGACGAGAGTAGTGAATTTCATGGCCGTCCAGAAAAGGAAAAAGCCGGAAACCTGGCGGTTTCCGGCTGTGACGGGAAGGGCCGGTTAGTAGCCGCCCTTGCCGAAGGGTTTCGGCAGTCCGGCAACCTTGGCGGACTGGCGGTTGGGCTGCATCGGGAACAGGGTGTAGAGATGCTTTTTCCAGTCGGTGCCGGGATGCTCTTCGTCGAAATCCTTGCACATGTTGCGGAAGTTGGGGGTCTGGCCGTCTTCCTTGTATTTGTCGCGCATGTAGTTGATCACCAGCCAGTGCTCGTCGGTGAGCTTGAGGCCTTCGGCTTCGGCGATCACCGGCGGCACATCGTCGCTGTAATCCGGTTCCACCAGGAAGCCTTCTTCGTCAGTTTCCAGTTCGGCGCCATTTACGACGTAACCCATGTTGTTTCCTCCTTGCTAAATTGCCAGTTGATTACTAGGCCGGTAGCCGGCCGCTCCTTGAAAAACTATCCCCCCACGGGGGCGAAGGATTTGTGGGGCACGAAAAGCCCGCATCCCAGTTCGCGATGCAGTCCCAGCCCCGTTTCCTGGATGGCGATGGACTGCTCGTCGGTTAAATTGTACAACGCCAGGCTGTAGGATGTGGCCTCTCCGCCTGCGGTTTTCAGGACGTGCACTTTGCCGCACACCATTCTGCACGGGATGTTCCTTTCCTTCAGCGCTTCCTGGATGGCGGCGGCGAAGTCGGCTTCCTCGCGGTGGCCCGTGGTCACGTAGTAGGCGTGGATGGCGCCGTAGGGCACGAGTTCCTTGGTCTTGGATTCGCCGACGGTGACGCTGTAGCCGCCCAGGTTCAAGGTGGCGCCGCCAAGGCCTTGCAACTCCCCGGCGTCTTCCCGCTTGACGCGGATGGCGAGGTTGGCCCGCCGCGACAGGATGATGGTATGGTTCTCCGTCACCGAGCCGCGGATGGGGTGCACCCCGATGTCCGTTTTTTCCGCCAACCGGGGCAGGACGCGGACGATTTCGGCCCACAGCAGATGGCCGTGGTCGAAGGGGATTTCCCGCCCGTCGAGGTGGAATACCACGTCAACCGACGAGGCGACGACGGGAGTGTCGTCCGTGGCGGGCCAGTATTCGTTGGTCATTCGGCGGGTCCGAGGTCTTTTTGCTGCTGGGCCCATTCCAGCATGGTCCGCGCCCAGCGCTCGGCGGTCATTTTGTCGATGTCGAAAATAGTGAATCGCTTGCCTTCCCGGATGCGCAGGCGCAGGGAGGTGAAGCCGGCCTCGTGGTCGATGCTTTGCAATTCGATCTCCTGGCCGCCGAAAGGGCCGGTGAACTTGTCCAGAGAGTTTGCCTGATCCATATATGCAATGCCTTTTCTAAACCGTGTGTTCCGGAGTGCATACTCCAGTAGGGGTATTGGCCTAGATAGGAATTCGTCACTATCATGTCGGTTTGGGAATTATAACCATGGCAGCCCGCTCTTCAATGGTCTGAGGTGGTGATAGCCTTTTTTGATAAGCCGGCACTACCCCATATGGGTAGTATGCAGAGAGGGCGCTATTTGACTAGGATACGTGAAAGTGTCCGGTCTGGTGCGCGGGACATCGGGAGTTCCTCGGTTGGTCAACAGGCAGCCGAGGGATTTTTTTCTCCGCGCCGTGGGCCGAAAAAGACGGGCCGTTCTACGAGGCGGCTCGACGAGGGGTGATGGCCGGCTGCTAAAACTAGTGATGCAGCGGGCCCGGCAGGACTGGCATACCAGGATCACGTAACCGCAAAAATTTTGTTAGGAGAAACCGCTATGGCTAAGAAAATGTACGATACGCCAAATCTTGACGAGCTGGAAAAGGGCCCGTGGCCCAGCTTTGTGACCGGCCTCAAGCGCCTGGCTAACGAGAATGACATGATGGTTGACCTGCTGGGTCAACTGGAAACGTCCTACAAGACCAAGAAGGGTTACTGGAAGGGCGGTACCGTCGGCGTGCTGGGTTATGGCGGCGGCGTGATTCCCCGTTTCACCGAACTCAAGGACGAGCACGAGCAGCCCCTGTTCCCCGCTGCCGCTGCATTCCACACCCTGCGCATCATGCCCGCGGCCGGTATGCACTACGATACCAAGACCCTGCGCAAGATGTGCGACATCTGGCAAAAGCATGGTTCCGGCCTGATCGCCCTCCATGGCCAGTCCGGCGACATCATGTTCCAGGGCATCACCACCGAAGGCGTGCAGCCCGCCTTTGACGAGTTCAACGAAATGGGTTTTGACCTTGGTGGCGCCGGTCCCGCTGTGCGCACTTCCACCGCTTGCGTCGGTGCCGCCCGTTGCGAGCAGTCCTGCTACGACGAAGGCAGGGCCATGCGCGAGACCGTGAACGCCTACCTGGACGAAATGCACCGTCCGGCCCTGCCCTACAAGTTCAAGTTCAAGTTCTCCGGCTGCCCCAATGATTGCTCCAACGCCGTGCAACGCGCCGATATGGCCGTGATCGGCACCTGGCGCGACAACATGCAGACCGACGAAGCCTTGGCCAAGAAGTGGTTCGCCAAGCACGGCATGAACGAGCTGGTGAACGACGTGGTTTCCCGCTGCCCCACCCGTGCCATCACTCTGAAGAAGACCGCCGAAGTGTCCAAGGGTGCCAAGATTTCCTCCGTGGCCATCGACGATAGCCAGTCCCTGGAAATCAACAACGGCGACTGCGTGCGCTGCATGCACTGCGTCAACGTCATGACCGGCGCCCTGGCTCCCGGCAACGACAAGGGCGCGACCATCCTGGTGGGCGGCAAGCGCACCCTGAAGATCGGCGACTTGATGGGTACCGTGGTGGTTCCGTTCATGAAGCTGGAAAGCGACGAGGACTTCGAGGCCCTGGTGGAACTGGCCGGCAGCTTCATCGACTTCTTCGCCGAAAACGCCCTGGAGCACGAGCGCACCGGCGAGATGATCGAGCGTATCGGCCTGGTCAACTTCCTGGAAGGCGTCGGTCTCGAAATCGATCCGTCCATGATCCAGCATCCCCGTACCAACCCCTATGTCCGCATGGACGGCTGGGACGAGGAAGTGGCCAAGTGGAACGAGCGTCAGGCTTCCAAGACTGCCTAAGTTAATCAAGAATTGGAGAGAGAAAAAATGGCTGAAATGCGTCAACCTATCGAAAGCGGCGTGCCGGATCACATGCAGTACCTCCATCCGGCCTACCGCAAGAACTATGGCCAGTGGAAATATCATGACCGTCCCCGCGCCGGCGTCCTGCATCACGTTGCCAAGAGCGGCGACGAGATTTGGACCGTCCGTTGCGGCACCCAGCGTCAGATGGACCACTACACCGTGCGCAAGCTGTGCGACATCGCCGACCAGTTCTGCGACGGCCACTTGCGCTTCACCGTGCGTTCCAACGTGGAGTTCACTGTCACCGACGAGTCCAAGGTCGATGCCCTGATCGCCGAACTGAACAAGAACGGCTTCCCCGTGGGCGGTACCGGTCCTTCCGTGTCCATGATCTCCCACACCCAGGGCTGGCTGCACTGCGACATCCCCGGCACCGACGCCTCCGGCGTGGTGAAGGCCCTGATGGACGAGCTGTACGAAGAGTTCACCAACGAGCAGATGCCCAACCGCGTCAAGCTCACCACCTCCTGCTGCGAAATCAACTGCGGCGGCCAGGGTGACATCGCCATCATCGTGCAGCACACCAAGCCGCCCAAGATCAACCACGAACTGGTGGCCAACGCTTGCGAGCGCCCCACCGTGGTGGCCCGCTGCCCCGTGGCCGCGATCCGTCCCGCCCTGGTGAACGGCAAGCCCTCCCTGGAAGTGGACGAGAAGAAGTGCATTTGCTGCGGCGCTTGCTTCCCCCCTTGCCCTCCGATGCAGATCAACGATCCCGAGCACTCCAAGATCGCGATTTGGGTTGGCGGCAAACACTCCAACGCCCGGATCCGTCCCCAGTTCCACAAGCTGGTGGCCGCCGGTCTGCCCAACAACGCCCCCCGCTGGCCCGAAGTGGCGGAAGTGGTGAAGAATATTCTCCATGTCTACAAGGAAGACGCCCATTCTTGGGAGCGGATTTCCGACTGGGTGGAGCGGATTGGCTGGCCCCAATTCTTCGAGAAGACCGGCCTGCCGTTTACCAAGTACCTGATCGACGACTGGCGCGGTTCCCGTAACAGCCTCAATGCGTCGGCTCATATCCGCTTCTAAGCAACGCGTATGTGAAACGACCCTCCCGCTCCGCAAGGGGCGGGAGGGACAATAATGATTAAGAGGTTGATGGGATGAAATTTGGAATCATGGTTAGTGAGGGGCCCTACACTCACCAGGCGTCCGACAGCGCCTACAACTTTGCCAAGGCTGCTCTGGAAAAAGGCCACGAAATCTATCGCGTGTTCTTCTACCACGATGGCGTGAACAACGGCACCTGCTTCACCACCCCGCCCCAGGACGACCGCAACGTCGTCAACCGCTGGTCCGAATTGGCCCAGCAGCACAGCCTGGACCTGGTGGTGTGCGTGGCGGCGGCCCAACGCCGCGGTATCGTCGATGCCGATGAGCAGAAGCGCCACGGCAAGAGCGGCAACAACCTGGCTCCCGGCTTCCGGATTTCCGGCCTGGGCCAGTTGGTGGAAGCCGGTATCCAGTGCGACCGCCTGGTAACGTTTGGTGATTGAGGGAGAAAGAATGATGGACGAAATGGACATGGAAGAAGGCGGCGCCGTCAAAAAATTCATGTTCGTCAACCGCAAGGCCTCCTACGGCACGATCTATGCCCTGGAAGGTTTGGAAGTCGTGTTGATTTCCGCCGCGTTCGACCAGGACGTGAGCCTTGCGTTCTGTGACGACGGCGTGTACGAACTGAAGAAGGGCCAGGACACCAAGGGTATCGGTGTGAAGAACTTCTCGCCCACCTACCGCGCCCTCGAGGGTTATGACATCGAGAAGCTGTATGTCGAAAAAGAATCCCTGGAAGCCCGGGGTCTGACTGAAGACGATCTGCTGGTTGACGTTCAGGTTCTCAGCTCCGCCGAGCTGGGCGCCATGATGGACGAGCAGGACGTGGTCATCAGCTTCTGACGGAGGACAATATGCTGCACATCATCAATAAATCGCCCTTCGAAAAGATCACTCTCGATAGCTGCCTGCGCATCGCCAAAAGCGGCGGTGCCCTGCTGCTGATCGAAGACGCCGTGTTCGCCGCTACCCAGGGTAGCGCGGCCGAGTCCAAGATCAAGCAGGCCATGGCCGGCATGAAGGTGTATGCCCTTCAGCCCGACCTGGCCGCCCGCGGTGTCGCGGACCGTGTCATTGACGGCGTGACCTTGGTAGACTATGCAGGCTTTGTGGACTTGGTTGCGGAAAATCCCAACCTGCAGTCCTGGCTGTAATCTTTGATTCACCTTTTCATTAGGAGAAAGTAATGAGCTTCGAAATCAACGGTAAAACCTACGAAACCGACGAAGAAGGCTACCTGGTCAACCTGTCCGACTGGAACGAAGACGCCGCCAAGCACCTGGCCGTGGAAGAAAAGGTCGAGCTGACCGACCAGCACTGGGAAGTGATCAACTTCCTGCGCGAGTACTACAACGACTACCAGATCGCTCCCGCCGTGCGCGTGCTGACCAAAGCCATCGGCAAGAAACTCGGACCCGAGAAGGGCAACAGCAAGTACCTGTACGAACTGTTCCCCTACGGCCCCGCCAAGCAAGCCTGTAAGATCGCCGGCCTGCCCAAGCCCACCGGCTGTATCTAAGCCTTTAGCCGTACCGGAGGGGCGCAGTCGGCTTGGTCCGCTGCGCTCCCTGGCACGCTGGCCGCGTGCCGAAGCCACGAGAGAGAATTCAAGGCGTAAGCCAAAATAGGGCGCACATGCCTGTTTGAGGGTGACGATACAATGTCATTGCTAACGATTATTTATGCTGGTCTGTTTTACGCCGCCACGGTTATCCTGGTGGGTGGGCTGGCCTACCGCATTTACGAATACCGGAAAACTCCGGCACCGCTGAATATTCCCACCACGCCCGCTCCCATCACTCCTCTGGGGGCGAAGCTGCGTGTGTGGCGCGAGGTGCTGGTGTTCGAGAGCCTGTTCAAGTCCAACAAATGGATTTGGCTCTTCGGCTTCATGTTCCATTTCGCCCTGGCGCTGGTCCTGATGCGCCACCTGCGCTACTTCACCAACCCCGTGTGGGAGTGGGTGGTGCTGATCCAGCCCTTCGGCAAGTACGCCGGCTTCGCCATGGTGGCCGGCCTGCTGGGCCTGTGGGGGCGGCGCCTGTTCGTCGAGCGCATCAAGTACATTTCCACTCCTTCCGACCACCTGATGCTGCTGCTGTTGATCGGCATCGGCGCCTCCGGCCTGGGAATGAAGTTTGTCGCCCATACCGACATCGTCGATGTGAAGTCTTTTTTCCTCGGCCTGATGTCGTTCAACATCCATCCGCTGCCGGCCGATCCGGCCCTGCTGGTCCACCTTGCCCTGGTGGCGGTATTGATGATCATTTTCCCCATCAGCAAGCTGTTGCACGCCCCCGGCGTGTTCTTCAGCCCGACCCGCAACATGGCGGACAACCCGCGGGAACAGCGCCACTTGGCCCCCTGGGCGGCTGAACTGGAAAAGTGATTTAGAACACCACGACAAGAAATCAAGGAGCCATCGTGGCAAAAGCAGATTTCGAAGTACCGAGCTACAGAAAACTACCCACCATTCCGGCCATCCAGGAAGGGTCCATGGCCCACGTCAAGCCCTACGTGGCTGACGCCCAGGTCCAGGCTTCCGTCGGCTATCCCGGCGAGCTGGTGGAGGACTGGCACGACAAGGCCATTTCCCGCATGGGCGACCTGCTGGGCAAGTACCGTTCCCTGCGCGTGTTCATGGACGCCTGCGTGCATTGCGGCGCCTGTACCGACAAGTGCCACTATTTCATCGGCACCTCCGATCCCAAGAACATGCCGGTGGCGCGCCAGGAGTTGATGCGCTCGGTCTACCGTCGCTACTTCACCCTTCCCGGCAAGCTGGTTCCCGGCCTCGTGGGCGCCAAGGACCTGACCAAGGAAGTGCTGGACGACTGGTTCTCCTATTACCACCAGTGCTCCGAGTGCCGCCGTTGCTCCGTGTTTTGCCCCTACGGCATCGACACCGCCGAAGTGACCATGGCCGCACGGGAAATCCTCAATAGCGTCGGTTATGGCCAGAAGTACAGCAACCAGATTCTGGCCAAGGTGCAGACGATCGGCAACAACCTCGGCCTGCCTGGCCCGGCGCTGGAAGATACCCTGCTGGGCCTGGAAGAAGACATCGAAATGGATACCGGCGTCAGCGTCAAGATTCCCCTCGATGTCCAGGGTGCCGAGGTCCTGCTGATTACCCCCTCCGCCGACTTCTTCTCCGAGCCCCACGTGGAGTCCCTGATCGGCTACGCCAAGGTTTTCCATCAGGCCGGCATCAGTTGGACCCTCTCCTCCTATGCCGCCGAGGCGGGCAACTTCGGCCTGTTCAACGGCAATTACGAGCAGATGCGCAACGTGGCTATGCGCATTCGCCAAGCCGCTCTGGATTTGGGAGCCAAGCGCATCATCGTCGGCGAATGCGGCCATGCCTGGCGCGTCGCCTATGCCTTCTGGAACACCCTGGTCGGCCTCGGCGCCGGCGGCGACGATCCCTTCGCCATCCAGTTGCAGAAGCAGCTCGATCCGCGCTATGTCCAGCCGATGCACATCTGCGAATTCACCCATGACCTGATCCAGCGCGGCGCGCTGAATCTGGACAAGGAAGCCAACGATCACCGCATCGTGACCTTTCACGACTCCTGCAACGTGGCGCGCGCGTCCCGCATGGGCAACATGCCTGGCGGCCAGTTCATCATCCCGCGGGAAATCATCAAGGCGGTATCGAACAACTTCGTCGATATGCCGATGGATACCATCGGCGAGCGCACCTTCTGCTGCGGCGGCGGTGGCGGCGTGCTGACCGACGATCTGCTGGAAGTTCGGGTCAAGGGTGCCCTGCCCCGCATGGAGGCCCTGAACCACGTCAAGGAAAACAACAAGGTGAACTTCATGGCCACCATTTGCGCCATTTGCAAGGCCCAGTTCACCAAGGTGCTGCCCTTCTACGGTTTCGACATGAGCACGGTGGGCGGCGTCCACCAGCTTGTGAGCGAGGCCATCCAGTTGGGCACCAAAGAGTAAGGGGGCGGCGCGCCGTCCCCACCCGAGGAATACAGGAAACCGGTAATTACTACAGGAGAGATTCAGATGTCAGTCACTTCGGAAGACATGAACAATAGCTTGAACTACCGTCGCTACAAGGATGGCGAAAGCCGCGTCCGTAGCTGGCAAGATCAGATTTTCCAGGCCGGCTGGTCCCACAAGTGCCCGACCTACGTGCAGACGACCCCTCCTTGCCAGGGCAGTTGCCCGGCCGGTGAAGACATTCGCGGCTACCTGAACATCGTGCGCGGCATGGAAAAAGCCCCTGCCGGTATGGAAATGCAGGAATACGCCTTCCGCCGCCTGACCGAAGCGAACCCCTTCCCCGCCGTGATGGGCCGTGTCTGCCCGGCTCCTTGCGAATCCGGTTGCAACCGCAACGAAGTGGATGACCACGTGGGCATCAACTCCGTCGAACACTACATCGGCGAATACGCCATCGCCAAGGGCCTGAAGTTCGCCAAGGCGGAAAAGGAATCCGGCAAGAAGGTCGCCATCATCGGCGGCGGCCCCGCCGGCCTGTCCGCGGCTTACCAATTGCGTCAAAAGGGCCACGGCGTGACCATTTTCGACGAGCATGACCAGCTCGGCGGCATGATGCGCTACGGCATCCCCGGTTTCCGTACCCCCCGCGACACCCTGGACGCGGAAATCCAGCGCATCCTGGACCTGGGCGTGGAAAGCCGTCTCGGCATCCACGTCGGCAAGGACGTGACCCTGGAACAACTGGAAAAAGAATTCGACGCCATTTTCGTCGCCCTGGGTGCCCAGGCTGGCCGCGCCCTGCCCGTGGACGGCGCCGACGCCCCCAACTG